>JACDAJ010000057.1 GCA_013695475.1 Rubrobacter sp.
GGTGGAGCGCGATTATTCCGAGAGCGTCTCCGCGCTCGCGATGAACTTCGGTTCGGTACTCGCGGTTCTCGACCTCCGGCGCATCCTCGGATGGACGGTCGAGACGGCTCGGGATCTCACAGGCGCGTCGTTCGCCCACGCCGTCCTCCTCGACGGAAATCAGCATCGCACGAGCCTCCGCACGGACTCCGACGCATGCCCGACATGGTGGCACCCCGCCATTCAGGAACTAGTTTTGCACGGCTCCCGAAAAAAAGAGCCGCTCCACGAAAAGGACAAAGAGATCCACGGCGTATCCGGCTTCCTCGCCATGCCGTTCGAGGTCGTCGGGAGTGAGCATAACGGAACGCTCATCGTCGGGGGCGGGGAGTTCGGCGAGCGCGAGGAGAGGATGCTCTCCCTCCTCGCCGGGCAGGCGGCCCGCGCGCTCCGTGGCTCCGGCGAAGCCCCCGGTGGCCGCGACCCGGCGACGGGGCTTCCAAACAAAGCGTCGCTTCACAAAGTCCTCCGGAAAGAGATGAAATACGACGGCTCGGTGACGGTCATATCCGTTCGCATCGAGGGTTTGTGGGGGTATGGCCGCTCGCAAAGCCTCGCCGTTGGGGAGGCGCTTCTCCGAAGGATCACCGAGAGGATCGGCGAGAGGCAGCGCGTTTTCCGGTATGGGATGGATGAACTCGTCGTGCTTATGAGGGGTGAGAACGGGCGTCGGGCGGAGTCTGCTTCGGCTTGGATCCACGATGTCGCGCGAGAAATCTCCGGCTCATATCCCCTCTCACCGAAAATCTCCGTCTCATACGCTGCCGCCCACTCCGACGAATCCACACCCGAACGTCTCATAGCCGAGGCGAGGAAAGCCTCCCCCGAAGCCGGGTCGAAGCCCCGGATCTCGCCCTCGAACGCCATCCCCGAAGCCTCGGACGGCGTCGTCGCCGCGCTCCTCGAAGCCGCCACCATAAAGGACTTCGAGTTGAACGCGCACCTCCGCTCCGTCCGCCGCCTCTCGCGCCTCATCGCGACGAAAATGGGACTCGGCGAGGAGGAGGTTCGAGTTCTCAGCCTCGGGGCGCTTCTTCACGATGTGGGGAAGATCGGGGTTCCCGACGACATCCTCAAAAAGCCCGGCTCCCTCACCGAAGCCGAGTTCGACGAGATAAAACGCCACACCATCATGGGCGCGAGCGTCATCGCGCAAATCCCCACCCTCGCCGACATCGTCCCGATTATCCGCCACCACCACGAACGCTTCGACGGGCGCGGCTACCCCGACGGCCTCCGAGGAGCCGACATCCCACACCTCGCCCGCATAGTCTTCGTCGCCGACGCATATGACTCGATGGTCCGCGACCGCCCGTACCGGAAAGGACTCACCCACGAAGCCGCCCTCGAAGAAATAGAAAACAACGCCGGAACCCAATTCGCCCCCGACATCTCACGCACCTTCGTCAAAGTCATGCGCGAAGCGGATCGAATGAGTGGGTAAGCTCGCTTCGCTCGCGCTTTCGGCGATTAGCTTTCTGGCTGTCTCGGCGAAAGAAGCGATCAGCCGGATGAGCCTTCGGCTTATCCGCCTATCTGACTCATCGTGCGGTTTCGGGACTCCTCCGGCAATGTGAGTCCGGCGGCGGGCTTCACCCGCGCCGTCTCCCAGAGGACGCGGTGTATTTCGGGGATCGGGTCGGACGAGCGGATCGCCGCCTTCACCGGTATGTCGAGGTCCGTGAGGAGGCACGGATGCACCTTCCCGTCCGCCGTGAGACGGAGCCGCGAGCAACGAGCGCAGAACGGCTCGGAGACTGGCGTGATCACCCCGAAGGTTCCGGGCGCCCCGTCGAATTTGAACTCGTCCGCCGGAGCCGCCGGGTCATCTTTCTCCACGGGTTTGAGGTCGCCGAGTTCGGACTGCGCCCGCTCCAAAATTTCCTTGCCGGAGATGAACAATGACCGGAAGCGCGAACCGTCGGTGTCGCCATTCAGCGGCATGAGTTCGATGAAGCGCATATGGAGCGGATAGTCCATCGTGAGTCGCGCCATGTCCGCTATCTCGTCGTCGTTCACGCCGCGCATCGCGACCGCGT
>JACDAJ010000103.1 GCA_013695475.1 Rubrobacter sp.
GACCGCCCGCCGGAGCATCCGGTTTCGCTCGTAGTCGGAGAGACTCCGACCTTCGACGAACTCCGAAGCGGCTCGGCACGAGTCGGCGATGTCCCACAAATACGCTTCCCGGCTACGCCGTGGCATAGACGGTTTTTTCTCCCTCCTCGATGCTCCGTCGCAAATACGGGTTGCGGACGGCTCCGACCTCCACGAGATCCACGCTCCTCCCGAAGAGTTCTTCGAGATCCTCCACAAGCCCGAAGTACGAAGCGGCGTGCTCCTCGGGAGAAATCGTGGGCGGGAACTCCACAGAGAAATCGAGATCGCTTTTTTCGAGGTCGAAGTCGTCCCGCAACGCGGAGCCGAATATAGCGAGTCGCTCGACTCGATGACGCTCACAGAGAGCTTCGAGTTCGCGTCTTTTTGTCTCGATGACGTTCGCCATGGCCGAGATTTTACCCCCGATCCGAACCCTCATTCATCGAGGAGCTTCGCCTGTCCGGCCGATTCCCCGCCGGAAGCATCGGCGTCGAAGGCTCCCGCCTCGCGAAGCTCGTCGTCGGAGATGGTCTCGGCGGAGCATATCCTTTCGAGGAGTTCGGCTTGCGAGGCTTCGATCTCCACGAGCCGCCCGAGGACGTTGAGGACGTTCATGAACTCCGTGGTGTATTCGGCGGGCCATCCTTCGGGCTGTATCTCCCCGAGCTTCGACGGCGGCCTCCGGTCGCCGATGATCGGCCTCTCCCGGTTCGCCTTCCGATATGAGAACCACTGCCGAAGCACTTTCTTCCCGGAGACTTCGTACTCCCACACCCGGTGGGCCACGTTTTCCACGTACCCGCCCCCCACGTGAAGCCTCCGCTCCGACGGGTCGTACGACATCTCGTCGGGCATCGGACTCGCCGGGATCGCCCCGCCCTCCGGGATGCGCGGCGCGTCTTCGGAAGGGAGGCGCGGCGGCCTCGCCGGACGCCCGTTTCCGGGGTCGGCGAAACGCTCGCCGAAGGTGTGGAGCCACACGACCTCGCGCCCGAGTTCGGCGGCCTCGGCGAAGGTCTCGCCGTCCGCCGTGATCGGCACCCGCAAACCCGGCTGGACGAGATCCGGGCCGAACCGCCCCGTGAACGCCGGATGCGCCGCCACCCCCGCGATGCACGCCACGAAATCCTCCGCCCCGACCTCCCGCCCATACCGCTCCCCGAGAACCGCGAGGAGCCTCCGACGGACATTCGACACCCCACCGCCCCGATCCCCCCACAACGGAAACACCCGCCCCCCACGACCGTTGTAATGATCGAGGTCGGGGATGTTCCCCGTGAAGGTGAGCGCGGGACCGGACGATGGTGAAGTTTTGGAAAGCGCCGTCAGATAAACTTGCCGCTTTGAACGCACCTCCCAAATTTTCGCATTGGGTTGGTTTATGAGGCGGTTGTCGGGGATGATCCACTGCCGATCGAAGGAGCGGAAACCGTACCGCGCGGGCGGGAGGGGGTCTCCGCGCTCGTCGGCGACGGTCGTGAAGTTCGCCTCGTAGCCGGGGAGTCCCTTCTTCACTTCTTTCTTCGTGTGTTTGTCGCCCGGTTTTCCGCCGCGGAGGTGCGGGTGGAAGAGGTCTTCCTTTCGGTCGGGCGGGGCGTTCGTGAGGGTTTTCCATCGGGAGATGAGGGAGTCTTTGTCGGGGGCGAGGATCCACGTCCGCCCCGGCATGACGCCGGAGCCGTCGTACGCGAAGAGGTCTTCGAGGGCGGGGTACGTCGCCCACGCGCCCTCGCCTTTCGGGAAGAACGGGGCGCGCCACCCGGTCGGGCATTCCCTCCATCTCTCGGCGTGGAGGGTGAGGTCTTCGAGGGCGGCGAACTTCTCGCGGCGGTGTCCGGCGGGGAGCCGTCGGAAGCGGACCTTCGCGGGCGCGCTCGGGTCGGTCTCGGGGGAGCGGGAGGCGAGGACGATGCACACGGGTTGTTGGACGGCCTCGAAGACTCGCGTGTTCACTTCGGGCTGGTGGCCTTCGGGCGAACAATCAATGACCCACACTTCGGCGGTGGTTCGGCGGAGATAGTCGCGCATTTTCTGGAAGCCGTCGCCGCCGAGGAAGCCCGCGACGGTGATGAAGCACACGATGCCGGAGTCGGAGGCCGGGTCGTGGTCGAATACCTTCCACGTCGCCCACCGCCAGAAATACACGTAAAGGTTGCGAAGGTGCTTCGTGTGGGCGCTCACGCCCCATTCGGGGGGCGGCGTCCACTCGGCGAGCGGGGCGGGGTCGGCGGCGTCGCCGGATTCGACCCATCCGCCGCGTCCCTTCGCCTTCTCTTTGTATGGAGGGTTTCCGATCACGACGGTGATCGGCTCTTTGAGTTTGATCTCGTTCGCCCTTCGCCTCGACTCGGCGATGGAGCCGAAGATGGCGGGGATCCAATCCATCTCGGCGTACGGGTTCGCGAGCGCGTCCGTGACGAACATCCGAAGCTCCGGCGGCGCGGAGTCGGGGCCCATGATCTCCGCGAGTTCACCGAGGATACGGAGTTGCGCGACGGCGAACGGGCCGAGTTGAATCTCGAACGCGACGAGCCTCTCCACGGCGGAGCGGACGGCGGCGGAGACCGCGCCCGACCCCTCGTCGGCCTCGACGGTGGCGGCGATGCGGCGCAAAATCCCGAGTATGAAAGTCCCGGTCCCGACGGCGGGGTCAGCCACGGCGACCTCCGGGGAGGCGAGTCCGGCGGGCAAATCGAACCTCTCCCGAAGCACGTCGTCGGTGAGGCGGATCATGGCGTTCACGACCTCGGGCGGCGTATAGTACGAGCCGGTCTTCTTCCGAAGCTCGTTGTCGTACACCTCGAGAAAGTCCTCATAAAAATAGAGCCACGCATCGGGGTCGCCCTTGCTTATGGCGGGCCAGTGAACCTCGTGAAGCACGCGCGAAAGCGTTCCGAGGGAGGTCTTCAAAGTCGCCTGATTCTCGGCGTTGAAAGTCAGGAAATGAAGCGCCGCCCCGATGAGCGAACTCGTCCGACCGAGTTCCCGCGCCGCCCGGTCGAGACCTTCATCGAGGGATATCTCTCTCGCCCGGGCCATGAGCATCCCGAAGGTGACGGCTTGCGCGTACCCGTCGGCGAATTCTTCATCCGATGCCTCCGGGAAAAACAGCCTCCGCCAGTCCGTCGCGAGAGCCGTGAGAGCGAGGCTTCCATTCCGAACTTGTTCGCTCACCTCGTCTCGCAAAAGGCGGCAAAGGCGGGCGCTCATCTCGGCGAGTTGCCTCGCGTCGCGCGGCGGCGAAGGGTTCCACCGGAAAAAGTCGCCGAAAAGCGCGACCAAACCCGGCGGCGCGTCGAGGTCGGCTCCGGCGGTCTCGATATCCCCCGAAAAGCGGACGACCTCGCCTACGAGCTTCCCGTCGCGGACGAGGGCGAACTCGTTTCCGTCGGTGTATATGAGGTTCGGGAGGGACGCGAGTTTCCCCCACTGTCTTTTGTCGTGTTTGTCTTTGAATTTACGCGGGTCGGCGCCTTTTCCCGGAGCCTTCACCTCGATGAATCCGGCGAGCGCGTTTCCGACGGTGATCGCATAGTCGGGGCGCGTGTTCAAATCGGAGAGCCGGGACTCCCCGACGGACGAGACATCATCGCGGCGAAGCGAGCAAAGTTCGGCCATATCCCCGATGAGGCGTTCGAGCGGTGCTCGTAATTGATCCTCCGGCTCCCCCGAGGCCGCGACGTTCGAGAGCTTCGCCTTCGTCTCATATCCGAAGCTCGCGGCGGCCTCACGAAGCGTCATATCCACGGTGAACATCCCCTTTCCATCACATCATCCGCCCAAAGCCCTCGCCCGAATCCGGAGATTTCAAGCGCAAAACCTTCACGTAACGGCGGAGATCTCCGCCACGAGCCCCGCTTCCCGCATCACAGCCTCCCCCACGAGAACAGCGTCCGCCCCGGCGTCGCGCATCCGCCTCGCATCCTCGACGGTTTTCACACCGCTCTCGGCGACGAGCGTGGCTCCTTCGAGCATGGGGGCGAGCTTCTCGAACGTCCCGAGATCCACGGTGAAATCCCGGAGGTCGCGGTTGTTCACCCCAATGACCTCCGCCCCGGCTTCGAGGGCGAGGTTCGCTTCCCGCTCGTCGTGTATTTCCACAAGCGCGGTGAGGCCGACTCGCTCGGCGAGCGTGATGTACCGAGCGAGCGAATCGGCATCGAAGAGCGCGGCGATGAGAAGCACCGCATCCGCGCGGGTCGCCGCCTCGATGACTTGAATTTCGTCCACGGTGAAGTCTTTTCGGATGACTGGAATGCTCGTATTTCCTCGCGCCGCGTCGAGGTCTTCGAGGGAGCCTTTGAAGCGATCCGGCTCGGTGAGGACGGAAAGGCAACTCGCGCCCCGCTCCTCGTACAAAGCTCCTTGCTCCGACGGCTCCATGTCCCGGATGAACCCCGCCGACGGCGACGCCCGCTTTATCTCGGAGATGACGGAGAGGCCGGGCTTTTTCAAAGCGGCGAGGAAATCCCGCTTCCCGAAAGAAGCCGCCCGCTCTCGGAGTTCTTCGACATCCACGCTCGCTCGAAGCTCGTCGGCGCGTTTTCTGGCGGCGGTGGCGAGGTCGTCGAGGATGGTCGGAACAGTCATGAGCCGCGCCTCGCACCGACGCCCGGAACGGACGACGGGCGAAAGCCATCTCCATTATCCGTCTTTCCCGACCCCCGACTCCCGAAGCATCGCGCGGCGGCGCGGCTCCCGGCTACCGCCGAAGTATTCCACCGAGGCGTCTCCGTCGAGGATGGTGGTTTGTCGCGGGAGACTGCCCGCCGAGCCGTCTCTACGAGGAAACCGCGCTTCCGGGATCGCGCGGACGACACGCCTCCACGAAAATTTGGATCGCGATCCGAGCTTCGCATCACGCGCTCCCCTTCGTTCCGGCGAGTCGCCTCGTCGCCTTCACGAACCCGTCGAGCGCGTCCTTCGCGGCCCCGCTTCCGATGGACTCCATCGCCATCTCCACGCCCTCCTCGATGCTCGCGGACTTCCCGCCGACGTATATGGCGGCCCCGGCGTTCATGAGGATCACGTCGCGGGACGCACCGCTCTCTTCTCCGGTGAGGACATCGCGCAAAATACGGGCGTTCAGCCGGGCGTCGCCGCCGAGAAGCCCGTCCGGGGAATGCCTTTCGAGGCCGAAATCCTCGGGGGAGATTTCATACTCCTTTATTCCGCCCTCCCCCACTTCGGCGACGAGGGTTTTGCCGGTGACCGTCACCTCGTCCATGCCGTCCAAGCCGTGGACGACGAGCGCCTTCTCCGCGCCGAGTCCCGCGAGGGCTTCGGCGACGGGCCGCACGAATTCCCCCGAGAACACCCCGACGAGTTGCCGCTTCGCCCCGGCGGGATTCGTCAATGGGCCGAGAAGGTTGAAAATAGTTCGGAAGGGAAGCTCCGCCCGGACGGGGGCGACGAAGCGCATCGCGGGGTGGTGCGTCCGGGCGAACATGAATCCGATTCCCGACTCGGAGATGCACTTCGAGACCTCCTCCGGCCCGAGTTCGATGTCCGCCCCGAGAGCTTCGAGAACGTCCGCGCTCCCAGCCTGGCTCGTCGCCGCCCGATTCCCGTGCTTCGCGATGGAAACCCCCGCCCCCCGAGCCACGAACGCGGCCGCCGTCGAGACGTTTATGGTCCCCTTCGCGTCGCCGCCCGTGCCGCATGTATCCACCACGTCGTCGGGAGCTTCGACCTTCGCGGCGAATCGGCGCATGGCGCGGGCGAAACCGATGATCTCCGACACCGACTCGCCCCGGACTCGGAGGGCGGTCAAAAGCGCGGCGGCGGAGGCGGCCGGGACGGTGCCGTCCATGATCTCTTCGAGCGCCCGCTCCGCCTCGCCTTCGGTGAGCGGTTCCCCGGAGGCGGCCTTTCTCAAAGAGTCCCGGATCACGACGCGCCGTCCTTCCCGTTTTCGAGGAAGTTCCGAAGAAGCTCATGCCCACTCCGCGTCATGATGCTCTCGGGATGGAATTGCACGCCTTCGACGGGAAGCTCGCGGTGCCTCACACCCATGATGACTCCATCCTCGGAGCGGCTCGTCACGACGAGGCAATCCGGCAAAGAATCCGGCTCGATGACGAGCGAATGGTACCGGGTCGCCTCGAAGTTTTGTTCGAGACCTTCATACACGCCCTCGCCGTCGTGGGAAATCCTCGCCGTCTTTCCATGCACGGGTTCGCCGCGGACTATCTTCGCGCCGAAAGCCTGACCGATGGCTTGATGGCCGAGGCAAACCCCGAGGATGGGGGCTTCATTCGAGAGTTTCTCGACGACCTCCACCGACACCCCGGCTTCGTTCGGCGTGCATGGGCCGGGCGAGACGACTATCCTATCGGGGTGGAGTGCGCGGATGTCTTCGGAGGAAACCTCATCGTTTCTCCTCACGACGACATCGGCGCCGAGTTCGCCGAGATATTGGACGAGGTTGTATGTGAACGAGTCGTAGTTGTCTATGATGAGGACGCGCATGATCCACGAAATTCTAACGGATAAACCGGGGTGAAAGGAGAGCCGGGCAAAAGCCGCATGTTTCGCATTCGTCCACAAGCTAGTATCTTTGAATTATGGAACTGAATCCGGACAAACCGAATGACCCCGATCTGCAAGGCAGCTTGTTCGACATCGGCGGGCTGGAAACCGAGGAAAGTTCCTGGCAGCGGGAGATCATGTCCTCTCTGGAAATCCCTCCCGGCCCGGCATGGCCCGACCGTTTCGGAAGGTCTGTTCGTGGATGGCTGGATAACGCGGGACATGAGCCGATCAAAACCCTGAGCCTTTTCTCCGGCGGCGGCGGACTCGATGTGGGTTTCCATGACTCGGGCTTCGGCATCGTCCAAATGGTCGAACTCGAAAGGAAATACGCCGACACCCTCGCGGCCAACTCCCGCCCCGGAAGGCTCCTCGAAGGCTCCGAACCTTTGTGCATGGATATCCGGGAGTATGGGCCGGACGATGGCATGGAGGTGGATTTCGTAATCGGCGGCCCTCCGTGCCAGACTTTCTCGGCGGCGGGGAGACGGGCCGCCGGGGTCTCCGGGACGACGGACTCCCGAGGCACCCTTTTCGAGGAATATGTGAGGATTCTCGAGAAGCTCCGGCCAAAGGGGTTCCTCTTCGAGAACGTGTATGGGATCACGGGGGCGCAGAGCGGCGAGGCGTGGCGGCAAATACAAGCCGCCTTCAAATCGGCGGGCTATACGACGCGATACCGGATACTCGACGCGGCGGACTACGGCGTTCCGCAGCACAGGGAGAGGTTGTTCATAGTGGGCGTGCGGGAGGGTGATTTCCACTTCCCCCGTCCGACGCACGGGCCGGATTCGATGGGAGATCATCCTTTCTATATCGCTGGTGAAGCCGTGTCGGGGGCGAGCGCGGAGGAGGTCGAGATCGGCCTCGGGGGAAGGTACGGCCATCTTCTCGGAGAGATACCGCCCGGCTTGAATTACAGTTTCTATACGAAGGAGATGGGACATCCCTCGCCTGTGTTCAGTTGGAGATCGAAGTTCTCGGACTTTTTGTACAAGGCGGATCCCGACTCGCCCTCGCGGACTTTGAAGGCGCAGGGGGGGCAATACACCGGGCCGTTTAGCTGGGAGAATCGGAAGTTCTCCGTGGCGGAACTCAAACGCCTGCAAACCATCCCCGACGATTACGAGATAACGGGTGGGCAGCAAGCCTCCATCGAGCAGATCGGCAACTCCGTCCCGCCGCAGATGGGACGGATGCTCGCGCTCGCCATCCTCCACCAAGTCATGGGCGTGGAGCTTCCGTTCCCGATGAGATACATGACCCACGACAAGAAGCTCGGCTTCAGGAAACGAAAGCGCCTCCTCACGAAACGCTACCGAGAGAAGGCCGAAGCCGCGATCGCCCGCCTTCATGGAACGAACACCCCGACACCTCGAAGCTCGAATGGGGAAGAAGAATACACGAAATTCCTGTCAAAGAACTTTCGATGGGAAGAAGTCGAAACTCCGGGAAGCACAAAGGTGAAACTCCGGTTTCGCATGGACGAATCCTCGATGATCCTTTCCGCCGGAGTCGCGGAAAGCCGTGTCGGCCACACGGCATATGAGGTGACCGTCGAGCCTTCCTCGGATGGGGATTGGTGCTTCGGAGAACGAAAGGTTCGCCTCGTCGCCGAAGATGGCGATCCCCGAACCTTCACGTCGCTTTGGAAGGCGTTCGAGGAGAAGACCCATGAGCTTTGTAGGATAGCCGATCTCGTGCAGCTATCCGGCTACTATCAGTATCGTCCCAAAATGAAAGCAAGGATGGACTCCCCCGGAACCGGAGGCTTCGATGGACTTTGGCACGTCGTAGGCTGCGTGGTCTCGGGCATAGGGGTCGCCAAACAACTCCCCGCACGGCATTTCGCGGTGCTTTGGGAGATCGAGGGCGAGGATGTGCTTTCCAACCTCGCGCTACTTCGGGGTATGGGTTATGAAGTCAGGAGCCACAACACCAATTCGCAAATTGCGGAGGGGGAGTATTTGATCCCGTACTCGTTCCCGACGCTCACGCCGAAGAGCGTCCAGCTACGGAAGAAGCTGGAGGCGCATGGCTGAGCTTCATCTGAGGGTCTTCGCCGACAGAAGCGAGCTGGTTCGCCCGGACGGGGAAGTCGAGGTTTTCGACGAAGGGCCGACGAACGCGGAGGCGCGGGAGAGGTACCAGCGAATCAAAGCTCGGCTCTCGGACGGATACCTCGACGCGCAAATTACGCTTTGCAAAGAGCATCCGGGGCGTATCAGTTTGCAAAGGCTCGACGGGGAGCATACGAACCTCCTCGACGAACTCGTCTCGTCTATGGGGAGCGAGGTCGGTCGGGCTTTGATCGGCCTCATGGTTTTGCAATTGTGCGTGAAGTCCATCGAACCCGCACAAAGCATACGGCTCCACAAAGGCGGCCCGTCCGAAAGCAATTTCTCGTGGCGGGACGGCATCTCCATGCGGAGCCTCGACAAGAACCACATCACCCCGGTGCTTCGCGGACATGAGCTTCTCCGTCTGAACGCCGACGGCTTCATGATGACCCGCAGCCTCGCCGAAAACTACCCGTACTCGACGGTTTACAAAGCGAGGATCCGGGGCGCGAGGTCGCAGTGGGCAGCCATAGTCGAATGCGTCGAGCGCGGCGAAATCGAGCCGGAACCCGCGCTTCACTACCTTCTCTCGCAGCTCGTAAACGCGGCGGGCGATTTTCGGACGCTCGCCGATTCCACTCTTTCCATACTCGACGGCATCGAGGCCGACGGCGCGAATCTCGACAGGGAAAGCATACTCGAAGTGATGGAGAAGCACATCCTCGCCAGCGACTATCGCGCCCGCATAATGGAGATATCCATGCACAGCCTCATGCAAGCTGTCGAGGAGAGCGACGCACTCGGCGGCGAGACACTCGAGCCGCTTTCGCAGATGAGGTCCGCCAACAAAAAGCACGGAAACATCGGCGACATAGAAATCCTCGCCGGAGCCGGAATCGTGGAGTCGTGGGACGCGAAATACGGCAAACATTATCTTAGGGACGAACTCGAGGAGCTCGACGAAAAGCTCGACCGTCATCCCGGCGTGAGGCTGGCGGGATTCGTCACCGACGGGGAGCCGGAGCATTTAGAAGAACTCGACGAGCGCCGTTTGGAAATAGAAGATACCCACGGAACCTCCATCCGAATGCTCGGTTTGAAAGAGTGGGTCGGCATGCAATTCGACCGCACGGCCGGAATTGTCGATGAGAGTGAACTCGCCTCGCGTTGGATCTCCGCCTACGCCGAGTCCCTTTCCCTGCGGAGGCTCGATCGAGCCCCGATTGACGAACCATGCCATCAATGGTTGGCAACCCTTCACCCGATACTGGAAAACCTGCGGGACGACAATCGAAAGGAAACCCAATGACACTCCTCCTCACCGAAGCCGAAGTAACCGACCTCCTCGACATGGACTCGACCGTCACGGCGGTCGAGGAAATACTCCGCCAACACGCCGAAGGAAAGGCGACGAACCACGCCCGCCGACGCGCCTCCCTCCCCACGGGCGGGCTGAATGTGATGTTCGCGGGCGCGCCACAGATCGGCGCCCTCGGACTGAAAGCGTACACCGTCGCGAAAACGGGGGCGCGTTTTTATACGATGCTCTTCGACCCGGAATCCGGGGAACTCCTCTCCATCATCCAGTCCGACAAACTCGGGCAACTCCGAACCGGAGCCGCGAGCGGTGTCGCGACGAAGTTTCTTGCGAGAGAGGATGCGAAAACGCTCGGATTGTACGGGACGGGATGGCAGGCCGAAAGCCAGCTCGAAGCCATC
>JACDAJ010000132.1 GCA_013695475.1 Rubrobacter sp.
GGAAAAGCCCCGCCCTCGTGGCGAGGGAAATGTCGGAGCGAGCCGCCTCCGCCGGAAAGCGGAGGGTTCGGCGTGGGATCGGGAGTCTGAAACGCCGGATGCCCCGCGGGGAACTGGCGCGGGAGATCCGGCGCAGGCTCGGGCCGGAGCCGCGCCTCGAAGAATGGCCGTTCGTCTCGATGGCCGTCCTCAACCGGAACGGGCGAGGGTATCTCGAAAAACTCTTCGCCGGGCTTGCGAACCGCACGGATTATCCCGGCGGCTTCGAGGTCGTGGTGGTGGACAACGGCTCGACGGACGGCTCGGCGGCGTTCGCGAAGTCCCGGAGCATGCCGTTTCCGGTGAAGGTGGTCGAGAACCGGAAGAACGTCTCTTTCTCGGAGGGGAACAACCAGGGGGCGGGGGCCGCGTCCGGCGATCTCCTCCTTTTCCTGAACAACGACATCGAGCCTTTCGAGCCGGGCTGGCTGAAGGAGATGGTCGCTTGCTCCGAAGCCTCCGGGGCGGGGGCGGTCGGGGCGTACCTTGTGTATCCTGGCGTCACCGAGCATTTGACCCGGAGCGGATACGCGATTCAGCATCGGGGGATCCAAGTCCGCAAATCCTCCGGCGAAGAACTCCCTCGCAACCTCGGGGGCGACGACGCCCTCGGCGAGCACCTCGGAGCCGACCGGGAATGCCTCGCGGCGACCGCGGCGTGCCTTCTCGTGGAGCGCGGCGTCTTCGATTCCGTCGGCGGGTTTACGTCCGGCTACCGATACGGGAGCGAGGATGTGGACTTCGGCCTCAAGCTCCTCTCCTCGGGGCGGAAGGTCGTATCGAGCGGGCGGGCCGTCCTCTTCCACGACGAGTCGAGCACGCAGGACAGGGAGGGATACCGCTTCAAGCGCGTGAACCGGACGGGCAACCGGACGCTCCTCGAGGAGCGGTGGGGGCCGTGGCTGAGGCGCGGCCCGAGGCTCGACCGACTACTTCTAGGGCCGGGGAGCGCGTGGACCGGGGAGCGCCCCCACATAGCCCTCACGCTCACGAGCCACGACCCGGACGACGGCCACGGCGACTGGTACACCGGACACGAGCTCGGCGACGCTTTGGAGCGGGCCGGGTGGCGCGTGAGCTACGTTCAAAGCAAGCGCAACGAATGGTATTCGCTGCCCGGGGATCTCGACTACCTCCTCGTCCTCGTGGACAAGTACGACATATCGAGGGTTCCCGAAGGCGTCGCCACGATTGCCTGGATCCGCAACTGGACCGGGCGCTGGATCGAGCAGCCGTGGTTCGAGGGCTTCGATGTGATCCTCGCCTCCTCAAACGCCTCGAAAGACGCCGTCGAACGCCGCACCAGCAAATCCGCCGCGGTGTTCCCCCTCGCAACCAACCCCGAACGCTTCGCCCGAACCCAGAAAAACCCGGCCCACGAAGCCGACTACGTCTTCACGGGAAGCTACTGGGGCAGCCTTCGCGGCGTCATGGGAGAGTTCGAGGTATCCCCCGAAGAGACATTCAAAATCTTCGGCAAAGGATGGGAGAACGTCCCGCACGCCGCCCCCTTCGCCTGCGGCCACATCCCATACGAAAAGCTCCCCCAAACCTACTCCTCCACCAAGCTCGTCATAGACGACGCCGCCGCCTCGACGCTTCCCTACGGCTCGGTGAACTCCCGCGTCTTCGACGCCCTCGCCACGGGAACCCTCGTCGTCACCAACTGCGAAGCCGGAGCGAGAGAGCTTTTCGACGAGGACTTCCCCACATACGGCACGAGCCGGGAACTCCGCGAAAGCCTCGACTCGCTTCTCTCCGACGAAAAGAGGCGCGAAGAACTCGCCGCCCGCTACCGGGACATCGTGCTGCGGAACCACACATACGAGCGGAGAGCCGGACAACTCACCGAACTCCTCCGCGAGCGGGCCGAGGCTCTCAGCTTCTGCATAAAAATAGGGGCGCCGAACTGGAAGGTGGCGAAGTCGTGGGGCGACCTCCACTACGCCCGCGCCATCGAGCGCCAGCTTGAGAGGCGCGGCCACCCGTGCCTCATACAAACCCTCGATGAGTGGGACAACCCCGAGGGGACCGGGTACGACGTGACCGTCCACCTCAAAGGACTCAGGCCATATGCGACAAAGCCGGGGCAGCTCAATGTATTGTGGAACATAAGCCATCCCGAGCTACTCACCGCCCACGAGTGCGGCCGATACGACCTCGCCCTCGTCGCCTCCGAGCGGTGGGCCAAGAGCCTCCGAAGCGCCACGGACACCCCGGTCCACGCCCTCCAGCAAGCCACCGACCCGGAGGTTTTCTTCCCCGAACACGACCCACGCCACGAGCATGACCTTGTCTTCGTCGGGAACTCCCGCAAGGTCGAGAGGAGGATACTCCGGGATCTCCTCCCCACGGAGCGCGACCTCGCCGTGTGGGGCAATGACTGGGAAGGTCTCATTGACCAGAAACATGTCCGCGGCAAATACCTGCCGAACAGCGAGGTGAGGAAGGCGTACTCCTCGGCTGCGATAGTCCTAAACGACCACTGGGACGACATGAGGGAGCATGGCTTCGTCTCCAACCGCATATACGACGCGCTCGCGTGCGGAGCGCTCGTAATAAGCGACGACATGGCGGAGATCGGGGAGGCGTTCGGGGACGCGGTGGTGACGTACCGGACCCCCGGGGAGCTTGGCGAATTGGTGGATCATTATCTTTCGTCGCCGGATGAGCGGGGGGAGAAGGGTCGGCGGGGCCGGGAACTCGTGCTGGCCCATCACACGTTCGGGCATAGGGTGGAGGAGATGCTCCGGCTCGTCGGGGAGAGTATGGGGGAAGCAGGCTCCCGGATCGGAGACCTCGCGCGAAGGCGGGGTTCATAGATGGACGGGAACATCGAGGCCGGGCGGGGATCATGGGGATTGGAAGTTTTTGACATCGAAGAAGAATTAGAGGATTCTAATCCGACCGGGGTGCGGGCTTCGGGTATGGTTCGCTATGATGCGTCTGCATTCGACGACAGGGGAGAATAGATATCGCAAGCATAGAGCAGTTTTCGGCGGACGCCGACGAGACGCGGATCTGGAAAGAATTGGCGAGGGGCGCGCTGGAGCAATACGGCATGGCCGACGCGGATCTCGACTTGATCCGGGTTCGCCGCCAGGAGGGGAAGCTCGTCTTCAAAGTGGCTCCGCCCGAGGGTGGAGAATACCTCCTCAAGATGTACAGCCCCCCCCGCTCGAAGAGGCTGGCGGTGAGCCGTTCGGAGGCCGCGCTCCGCTCGCAGCTTCTCTGGCAGACGGCCTTGACTCATGAGGCGGGCCTCCCGGCCCCGGAGCCGGTCCCGACCTCCGGCGACTCGCTCACGGCCCGCGCCTCCGTGGAGGATGCCTCCGAGGAGAGGCTCTGCGTGATGACGCGATGGGTGCCGGGGGAGTTGAAAGAACCGAAGGGTCTCACCCTCGAAGACGTGCGCCGGATCGGCTCGTATGCCGCCGGATTGCACAACCATGCCGAGGCGTTCTCCCCTCCGAAGGACTTCGTGCGCCCGAGGTGGGACTGGAAACGTACGTTCGGCCCGTCCGCGCAACTCTGGAGACGGGGCCGGGCGGTTTACTCGCGGGGCGAGATGGCGACGTTCAAGGACGCGGCGGAGCTTGTGCGCCGGGATCTCCGCGAGCTTGGCGAGGGGAACGATGTCTTCGGCCTCATCCACCGCGACATCCAGGCGAAGAACCTCGTCTTCGACGGCGACGGGGTCGCCGCCATAGACTTCGAGAGTTGTGGCTGGGGCCACTACCTCTTCGACCTCGCCCTCATAACCTTGAGGCTGCAAAGGTGCCAGCCCAAACGCCACGCCGAGCTTCACAGCGAGTTGCTCGAAGGATACCGGGAGGAGCGACACCTCCCCGAGAGCCACGAGGCGTACTTCGAGACGTTCGTCGTGATGCGGCTGGTGGAGAGGCTCGGCGTGATCCTCCACATGAAAGATATCCGGGACCGCCCCTATTTCGCCGACGCCGCGAAAAGGGTCGGGGAGTTCGTGGAGGACAGGCGGGAGCGGGAGCCGGGGATGTTCCTCCGCCTTCGGGCGCGCCGGATCCTCCGCGACCTGAAAGGCATGCTCCCCTTCCGCCGCCCCGCCCCGTAGCGGAGGCGCGGCGAAGAGCGGCTACCTCTTCCCCATCACTTTGGCCCTCACGCGGTCGAGCCTCGCCAGCAGCTTTCTGGCGGCGGGGTTCCGCACGAGCGACAGCCTCTCCCTTTCGGGCCGGA
>JACDAJ010000134.1 GCA_013695475.1 Rubrobacter sp.
GCCGGTGTCGGGCAGAACATACGGGAGATGGCTCCCCACCTCGACGTTGTAAATCCGATGGTGTATCCGTCGCACTTCCCGGTCGGGACATACGGCCTCGACACTCCGAACGCCGCTCCATACGAGGTCATCGAGAACGCGATGGCCGATTTCCAGGCGGACGCCGAAGCCTCGAACCCCGAACTCGAGATACGGCCGTGGCTCCAGGATTTCGACTACGGGGAGCCGCCATACGGCCCCGCCGAGGTCGAGGCCCAAATTCAGGCCACATACGACTCCGGCGAAACCGGGTGGCTGCTTTGGAACCCCTCGAACGAATACACGGAGGAAGCCCTCGGAGGGGATGGCTCCGCGTCTGGCGGGCAATACGGCGGCGGCGAATAATGTCGGCGAACTTCACCTCGTCCGGCATTGCGAGGCGATGGGACAATCCCCCGACGCGGCATTGACCGAAGAAGGCGTTCGGCAATCGGAAAGGCTCGCCGACTTTCTCTCGGACAAAGGAATTTCGCGGATAATATCGAGTCCTTTCTTGCGGGCGCGAAGATCCGCGCTTCCCCTTTCGGAGCGGCTCGGGGTGGAGATCGAAGACGATGATCGGCTGGCCGAGAGGATTTTATGCGCCTCTCCCATGTCCGACTGGAAAGAGAAATTGCGGGATGCTTTCTCCGACCCGGATCTCCGCGCTTCGAGGGCGACGGTCCGGGCCGCGAGGCAACGGAACGAGGAGTCGCGGTGATCGAAAATGCGCTCACGCGAGGCATCCTCCCGACCGAGCTCGTCTCGCACGGAAACCTCATGGCTTTGATCCTCCGCCATTTCGACACCCGGTTCGGGTTCGAGGAGTGGCAAGCCCTCTCGAACCCGGATGTTTTCCAGATAGCAATTTCCGCCGAAACTGCGAACATCGTCCGGTTTTGGGTGGAACCTTAATTCACTGGTACGTGATCACAGCAGGAGCCGGGTCGAGGGCGAGGACTTGCTCGGGTTCGAGAACGGGCGTGTCTTGCTGGTAGAAAACCTTGAATCCGCCGTACTGTATCGGCTGGTCGCGCACGAGGGTTCCGTACTTCGAGAACTTCGCCTCCGGGGTTCCGAAGCCGTCGGCGTGGAGCGCGACTTGAACGTTTTCGGTGGGCTGTATCGCTTCTTTGTCTGTCACGATTTCCTGCTCGAATTGATGGACCATGAGGAGTTTGTCCGGCAAATTCTCCCTTTCCACGAGTTCATCGAGGTATTCGACGGCCTCCTGGATTTCGGCTCCTTCGACCGTCCCGAGATCCACGCCGGGAACCTGTCCTTCGTCTATGGAATACTCGGTGTCTATGGCGAGGTGGACGTGCGGCTCCATGAGGAAATCCTCGAGGATCTCGATCTCGTCCATGACACTCGCCCGCCCGAGCTGAACGTCGAGCATGAGGAGGGCGTCGTTCTCCTCGGCGAGCCGGACGTATTCCTCGATGACCTCCGGGTCGGTCTGCCCGATGTAAAGCCCCTCGGGGCCGGGGTCCCTTTGCGCGATGGAGGCGATGAACTCGATCATGGGAATCGCCGGACGCTCGGGGTCGGCGTCGGAGTACGCCTGCGTCTGCTCGATCAATTGCTCCATCACGACCTCCGGCTCGGCCTCCCCGAGTATGCCCATAAGCTCCGACATCGGCGTGCCGTAATAAGCGACGATCCGGTTCTCACCGATCGGGCCGTCGGCGGCGTCCTCCTCGCCCTCGAGGAGCATCTCCCCGAGCGGCACGCTCCGCTCGGGCCCGTCCGAATCACCCTCCCCATCTTCTTCCCCATACTGCTCCCCGGCGGCGTATTGATCGTCGGCGACCCCGGCCTCCGCGCCGAGGATCTGCGTCATATAGTCTTCGCTCACGTTCTCCGAAAGCGGCTCGGTGTCGGCGGCGGGCTCGAGCGCCGCATACGGCCTCTCCGGAGCTTCCGCAGATTCCGTGCCTTCGCCTTCCGTGTTTTCTTCACCCTCCGACTGCCCGCCGCCCGTCCCCTCGGCGGTCGTTCCGTTCGTTTCGCCGTCCCCGCCGGAGGTCGTCGCGGCATCGTTTCCGGCGCCGCTCCCATTGCCCGACGCCTCGTCTCCGGAAGAGCCGCCGCATCCGACGGCGATGGCCGCGATGAGAACCACGAGAGCCGCGGCCCCCGCGACTATTCCAATGATCATTCTTCTTTTCCTGCGCTGTCTTCCCCACCGCGCCCTTGACTCCATATTTATCCTCACACCCTTTCACGTCCCCCCCCACTCGAACGCCGAGACCGAAAGAGGGATTCGGAAGCGCGGCTATGAGGATGTCGTTGCGCTGCTTTTCTGTGTGAAAGCCAGTCTATCAGGCAGCCGGACGAAAAGGCAAAGAAAGAGACCCGGCCAAAAAAGCCGGGCCTCTCCGTTTGTATTTGTGTTCGCCGAAAGCCGATGGCCGACGGCTGAGAGCTGCCTACGCCAGCCCTTCCGCCTTGAACTCGCGGAGGAAACCCTCGAAGAGGCGGCGGTGGCCTTGCTCGTCGTGGAGGATCGCAATGACTATGTCCTGCGTAACCCAGTCAACGCCGTCGGTCGCCTCGATGACCCGGTTGTAATGCTCGATGGCGCCCGACTCGGCCTCGATGACGCCCTTTATGACGTGGACGATGTCGGTCTGCTTCTCCGGCGGCTGGAGGCTTCCCTGAACCGCCTTGAAGTCCATCGAACCCGGCACCACACCGTACAATTCCTTGATCCGGCTCGCGAACTGCTGCGCGTGGCCAAGCTCTTCTTGTACGTCCTGCTCCAAAGCCTCGATGACTTCCTGCGCCCGGATACCATCCGGATTGACCGAGTTGGTGACGTAGTTCATCACCGTCTCCATCTCCATCCAATACGCCTGCTTCAAAAGCTCGACGACCTCGTCGCGCTTCGCCTCGTTGCCGTCCGCCAATATGTCGTGTCCACTTCCCGTCTGCATGGAACCTCCCGCGTCGTTTTCCGTCTCGTTGTCCGCTTTTACCCAATGCCGCATTACTCTAAAACAAGAATAGTTCTTGGTCTTGTTTCTGTCGGATTTTATCAATGGATCGCGGCATGTCCACCGTTTTGCAGCCTTTCATTCAGGAATTTCAGGGCTTCGCCTCTTTCATTTGGCGGGTGTCTTTGGGGCGGTATCTTTGTACATAGCTCCGATAGTCTTCGACTTCTTTTTGCTTTCTTTCGTCGCTCCAGCCGAGGTGTTTGGCGGCGACATCGGCGGCGGCTTCGGCGATGTCGAGGCCGACCTTCGGCCCCATTCCGGCCATCGTGCGCCGGAGGAGCGCGTCCGAAAGGGTTTCGGCGAGTTCATTGTCGAAAGCGTGGACGACCTCCGCCCCGATCACAGCCGTCTCGACGGAGACATTCGGTGAGAGCGGCATTTTGAGCGAAGAATCTTCCCCGGCGGCATCGAGAACCTTCGGGGCGCGTGTCCCATAAAGTTTGAGGAGGCGCGTGGCGAGCGTGTCCGTGAGGCCGCTCGTCGCTTTGAATTCGGCGGAGAAAGCCTCGAAATCATCCGTCTCGCCACCGGGGAGCGGAGCCCGGTGGGTCGAACTCGACGGAGCGGAGCGACCGAGCTTTCCGAAAACCTCGTCCGTCGTCTGGCGCGAGAGGTTCCGGTACGTCGTCAGTTTGCCGCCGATTATGGAGATGAGTCCCTCCACCCTTTCGCCCCCGGCGGCGGATTTGTGGAGTTTGCCCCCGGCTGTGGAGGCTCCCTTCGCGTGGTCGAAGACGACGTGGCTGCGTGAGATCGAACTCTCCGAACCCTCGGGCGCGTATGGCAATGGACGAACGCCGGAGTACGTGAAGAGGACGGAGTCGCGGGTGAGTCCCGCCGACGGGATGACATAGTTCGTCTCCTCGATGAGATAGTCGATCTCCTCGTCGTTGGCGGAGACGTGGTCGAGATCGCCCTCGTATCGGAAGTCGGTCGTCCCGATGAGATACCGTCCGTTCCACGGGACGATGAAATACGGGCGCCCGTCCTTCCGGGCCTCGATATAAAGAGCCTCGTCCTTCGGCGCGCCGGGGAACGGGTCAACGACGATGTGGCTCCCCTTCGTGCCGCCGATCATACGCCCGCCGTCGGTGAAACCGAACGCCGAGCCGCCGAGAACCTCGTCCACCCACGGCCCCGCGACGTTCACCGTGACGGCGGCGCGGGCGGAATATTTCTTCCCTTCGTCGAGCGTGTCCGAGAACTCGACTCCGGAGACGGTGTCGCCGTCGCGGATGAGGCGTTCGACCTTCGCGTGGGTTATGACGGTCGCGCCGTGTTCTTTGGCGGAGACGGCGTTTTCGACGGCGAGGCGTTCGGCGAACTCGACTTGCGCGTCGTAATAGAATGCGGCGGCTTCGAGGCCGTCGGCGTTCAATCCGGGTTCGCGGTTCATCGTCGCGTCGCGGGAGAACATTTTATGGTTCGACATGCTCTTGTCGAAGGAGAGGGTGTCGTAGGCGATCATGCCGAGGCGAATCATCCACGGCGGCCGCTTCGAGCGGTCATAAACCGGGACGAGGAACCCGAGCGGCTTCACGAGATGGGGCGCGATGCGAAGGAGGATCTCCCGGTCTTTCAAAGATTCCCGAACGAGCGGCACCTCGTAATGCTCGAGGTACCGGAGGCCGCCGTGGATGAGGCGTGTCGCCCATTGCGTCGTGCCGTCGGAGATGTCGCCCTTGTCGAGGAGAAGGACGGTGAGGCCGCGCATCGCAGCATCGCGGGCGATCCCCGAGCCGTTTATGCCCGCTCCGACCACGATGAGGTCGAACGGATAATTCTCGATGTCCTTCGGTATTTGACGGGTCATATGAGGCTCCTTCCGAGCGACGCGGCTCTATGAAATGTTTACCGCATGAAACGCGGTATATAACCTTCGTGAACGGAAAGACTACCCGCCGCGGAGCTTCGGAACCGTGCGAGCCTCCACAGCCGCCTCGATGCACTCGCTCGCGTCCGCCCCCGTCGAGGCCATCACCCCGGCGGCGAAAGCCCCCTCCACGAGAGGCGCATCCACGAGATGGACTCTCCCGCGGAGTGAAACGTCGAGCATTTCGATGACCGCCTCCGTCGAAAGAACCGCGCTCCCGATGTCCACGAAAACGAGAATCTCGTCGGCGGACATC
>JACDAJ010000174.1 GCA_013695475.1 Rubrobacter sp.
TTCTCCTCGAGGTCGAGGTCGGAGAGCGCGTCGAAGGCTCCGGTGCGAAGCCCGCCCGACTCGCGCTGCGCCGGACGGTCGCTTCCGCCGCCACGGTCGTCGCGCCGCGGACGGTCGCTTCCGCCGCCTCCTCCGCGGTCGTCGCGCTCGCGGCGCGGTCGCTCGCTGCTTGCTCCGCCTCGTTCCTCGGTGCGCTGTTCGCGCTCCTCGCGGGGCGGACGAAGCGAGAGGGAGAGTCGGCGGCGCTTCGCGTCCACGTCAATGATGCGCGCCTCGACCTCGTCGCCGCTTCGGACGATCTCGTTCGACTCCTCGACGTGGTGTTCGGCGAGTTCGGAGATGTGGATGAGGCCCTCGACACCTTCGGCGACCTCGACGAACGCGCCGAAAGAGACGAGCTTCGTGATGCGGCCGGGGATCTTCTCTCCGATGTTTACCCGCTCGACTATTTCCTGCCAGGGATCCTGCCTCGTCTGCTTCAGCCCGAGGGAAATCCTCTCCCGGTCCCGATCCACCTCGAGAACCTTCACCTCGACATCCTCGCCAACCTCGACGACCTCCGACGGATGGTCCACATGGTTCCACGAAAGCTCCGAGATATGGATGAGTCCGTCAATGCCTTCGAGATCCACGAAAGCCCCGAAGTCAACGAGGTTCGAGACGGTGCCTTTGACGATGTCGCCCTCTTCGAGCGTCGTGAGGATCTTGTCCCGCTCCTCTTTCCTCTCCTCTTCCAAAACCGCCCGCCGCGAAAGCACGACGTTGTTCCGGCTGCGATTCAACTCGATGACTTTGCATTCGAGCTTGTCGCCGAGGAAAGAATCGAGATTCCGGACCCGCCGTATATCCACGAGCGAGGCCGGAAGGAAGCCGCGAAGCCCAATGTCAATAATGAGGCCGCCCTTGACGACTTCGATGACGGGGCCTTCGACGACTCTTTGGTCGTTGTACGACTCCTCGATGCGGTTCCACGCCTTCTCGAAGGCGGCTCGTTTCGCCGAGAGGATGAGCCTTCCGTCGGCGTCCTCTTTCTGCATGACGAGGGCTTCGAGATGCTGTCCGAGTTCGACCACGTCGTGCGGGTCGGCGCCTTTGCGGATGGAGAGTTCGTTCGAAGGGATGAGTCCCTCCGATTTGTAGCCGATGTCCACGAGGACTTCGTCCTTGTCAATGCGGACTACGTTGCCCTCGACGATGTCGCCGTCCTTGAAATCTATGAGGACGCTGTCATCAATGGGGATGACCTCGCCGTTCTCCTCGCGGAAGAAGTCCTTCATTGACAGTTCGTGGGACACGTTGCTTGTGGTTTCAGTCATGTACTGCTGGCTTCCTTTGGACAGTTTGCTTAACAATGGTCAATTATACAGGAATGGCACCCGGATAATTCGTGAAAGAGAATGTAGTTTACATCATATCCACCGGGCTTACGCGCCCCCACCTCTCCCCGGCCTTCACCTCCACTTCCAATGGCGGATCGAGATCATAAGCCGCCACCATCCGCTCCGACGCGAGCTTGGCGACCGCCTCGACTTCGTTTTCATCCGCGTCGAAGACGAGTTCGTCGTGAACCTGCATGATCATCTCCGACTCATACGAAGCGAACCGAGCCTCGATATCCACCATCGCCACTTTTATGATGTCGGCGGCTGTCCCCTGAATACGCGCATTGAAAGCGAACCGCTCCCCGAGCCTCCGTTGGTTTTTGTTCGTCGCGAGAAGCTCCTCGACATACCTCCGACGACCGAAAAGAGTCGTGACGTACGGCACGGAGTTTTCCTTTTCCGCACGCTCCACCGCCTCATCGAAAGTCTCCTCGATGAACTCCGTCACCTTCGGATACCGTTCGAGATACCGCTTTATGTACTCGTCGGCCTCCGCCGGGACGACGTTCCCGAGCCGCGTCGCAAGCCCGAAGCCCGAGATGCCGTACAAAATCCCGAAGTTCACCATCTTCGCCCGTCTCCGAAGTTCCGGCGTCACGCTCTCCATCCGCACATCGAAAACCTCGGAAGCGGTGCGTGTGTGAATATCCTCCCCTTTCGAGAACGACTCGACGAGGGCGGGTTCGCGGCTCATGTGCGCGAGTATCCG
>JACDAJ010000184.1 GCA_013695475.1 Rubrobacter sp.
GAGGCGGTCATCTTCCCGATGGCCGCGCTCGTCCCGACGGTGAGGACGACTTTCGGCTCGACGTCGAAGCCTTCGCCGGAGAAGAGCGGGAGGTCGTCCGGCGGCTCGCGCACGTCCCACACATTCGCTCCGGGGAACTCCGGAGCGAGCCTTTGGTGGAGGCCGCTCACTATTTCGATGCCCGAGTCGGCGGCGGCGCGGAGGAGATCCATCCATTCCATCGGCAATTTTCCACCCGCCGGAGCGACCCCGACGAGGATGGATGTCGGGGAATATTCGAGCGCCTCTTCGAGCGAGGCGCCGATGGGCGCGTCGCGTTCGAGGTGGGGCATCGCATCGAGGATGGTCTTTCCTGCGAGCTTCGAGTCAATGACGCATGCGACTTCGTCTTTGCCGTATCGGATGAGGCCGTGGGCGGTCTTCGCATTCGAGTCGGTGAAGCGGCCTTCGGCGAGGATGGCGTATTTTCTTTCGGGCATGTCCGCTCGCATCATCGCTCCCACACTCCGAGTCCGGGTTCGTCGGTCAAAATTATCCTTCCGTTTTCGTACGTCGGGCCGGAGTATGGGTCGTCTGCGAGGAGCATCGCCCCGTCGAGATCCACGAAGTCGAAAAGCCCGGATATATGCGCCGCCGCCGCGATGCCGACCGAAGTCTCGACCATGCACCCGAGCATGACGAGCATCCCGTGCGCGCGGGCGGTGTACACCATTTTCAGGGCGTTCCGGATTCCTCCGCACTTCGCCATCTTCACGTTCACGCCGCTCACGCACCCGGCGAGCTTCGGGATGTCGGATGCGACGAGAGAACTTTCGTCGGCGATGAGCGGGACGGGATGGGCCGCCTCCATCGCCCGGCGCATCGCGAGCGTCCCGGCGGAGGCGGCGACGGGCTGCTCGATCATCGCCACCCCCGCCTCCCGGAGCGATATCGCCGCCTCCACCGCCTCGTCCGGCGAAAACGCCTCGTTCGCATCCACCCAAAGTTCCGCGTCCGAGAACTCCGCGACCGCCTTCACCGTCTCGATGTCGCGCCAGCTTCCGACCTTCATTTTTAGGATCGGGAACGAAGAAAGGCGCCTCGCCTCGGCGAGAGTCTCCTCCGGTTCGGCAATGCCGAGGGTGAACGCGCTTTGCGTCTCGGGCTTCGCGAGGCCGAGGAGTTTGTGGAGCGGGACTCCGAGGCGTTTCGCGGCGAGATCGTGGAGCGCGTTGTCGAGGGCGGCGAGCGCGGTCGAAGGGAGGTCGGCATTCTCCGTCAAAGCGCCTTCGATGTCCCACGGGTCGGGAACCACCGCCGCTTCGAGGGCTTCGGCGACTTCCTTCGCGGTTTGTCCGTAATAATTCGTCGGGGCGGCTTCGCCGATACCGACGACGCCATTCTCCTCGATCTCAAATATGACCCGCTCGAAAGAGTCGGTCGAGCTTCGCGCGATGGCGAACGTTCGCTCCGTATGCACAGTGACGTTCTTCGCCGTAGTTTTCAGCGGGTTCCTCCCGATCTTTTCGCCGTTATCTCCCGAAGCGCATTCTAGCCGAGAACACGGGCATATTTCCAATTCATACGGAATCTGACCATTCGCTCCCCGACGATCCGACACCCGCTCGCCGTGAAAACTCAATGCGCGGCATCGTCGGGTCCGGCGTCACGGCGGATTTCGTGAGGGATGAGCGTGGCGTGACATGGGTTTCAGGCATCAGGCTTCGGGCTTCAGGTTTTTTCCATCCTTCCCCTCACCGGGAAAGAAAGTCCTTTCAACGACGCTCGGCATCCTTTCCGGGATACGCCGTCCAGGGTTTTTGCTGAAACCTGAAGCCCGGCCTCGCCGGAGAGCCGAACCCGCGCAAACCGATACCGGGCGTATGCTTCGTGAATTGTCCGGGCGAGAGAGACACCCCACCGACGCGGATGGCGAAAGCCGGATGGCGAAAGCCGGATGGCGAAAGCCGGATGGCGAAAGCCGGATGGCGAAAGCCGGATGGCGAAAGCCGGATGGCGAAAGCCGGATGGCGAAAGCCGGATGGCGAAA
>JACDAJ010000196.1 GCA_013695475.1 Rubrobacter sp.
GCGAAGCCGGAGGCGGCAAAGCCGGATACGGAGCGAGCGGCTCCCGACTCCCGAACTCGCCGAGCATGGAACCATTCACCCGGATCCCGTATGAGACGCTGATTGGCTGACGGGCGAGGCGTGCCGACCAGCTTTTCAACGATGGAGAACCGCATCATAAGGAGTCCGGCCGCTTCCCTCGCCAAAGCCATGTACGCCCGGCAGGACGGGGCATTCTACGTCTCTCGGTGGCGAGCCGCTCGCGCGGAATTCTTCACCCGGGCTCCGCTTCACAACGCCGCTTTATAACTCTCCCGGCTCTCGACGCGGGAGATCCACACCCGAACATTCGGATACTCTTCGAGGGGGACGATCCTCTTCTCCTCCATCTCCCGCAGCCGGGCGAAGTTCCCCGCATACGCGATGTCCGCGAGGGAAAACTCGCCCACGAGATAGTCGCGTCCGTCGAGCCGCTTTTCGAGGTCGTTCAATATCGCCGCGAGTTTCCCGTCGGCCTCGGAGATTTTCTCCTCGGAGTATCCGCGCTCGCGCCCGATGCCCGCGCCGAAAAGAGCCGGGAAGAATTTGTCGTCGGCGAAGGCCATCCACACCCTCGCATGCGCCCGGTGTTTCGGATCGGCGGGAAGCAAAGAAACCCCGTCGGCGACCTCGTCGAGATATTGGTTCACGACATTCGATTCGTAGAGTGAATCGCCGTCCACGACCACGACCGGAACTTTTCCGGTGGGACTCGCGGCGAGGAATTCGTCGCTTTTGTTTGAGAGATCCACTTCGTAAGTCTCGAACTCGACACCCTTCTCGCGCAGAACCATCCTGGTCCGCCGAGCATATGGTCACCGCTGCGTGTTGTATAGCTTCGCCTTCATAGACCCTCCTTCGTCGTATGCTTTCCGGCGATGCTATCACAGCCGATATTTCGGAATCCCCATACGCAATCCGCCACCCGGCTCCGTTTTGGCAGGTTCATGAGCCGTGCCGCACCTTCGCTCAGCTCCCTGTGATGGGATCGCATACTCCAGGCGGTTCGGGAGCATGAACCCCACCCGGTCGCTCTTTGGCGCCCCCGCTCCGCGAAGCGCCGAGGCGAACCTTCCGGCTGTCTCCGGAAGCTCGGAGCATGTGATGCGCCGCCCGCCCTCGGTGAGCGTTATGCGGCGATCCCGGAACTCCCCGACGCGCCCGCCAGGGAGTTTCCCTTCGTACACGGGGAGCCACTTTCTTTCATCCATTTCCACCTCCACCGCCACCATCGCCGTCCGTGGCATCCTTTCCCCCGCGCCTCGATCCATTTTATTGCCGCCTCCGGCTCTCGGGCACTTCCTGACTCCCGAACCCACTGAGTGCGAGACTGCCCACGAGGTTCCTGATCGCTCATCGCGGCGGCTTCCTTTCCTCGGTGGCGAGGTATGTGAGGATGGAGCATTTGCATGCTTCGCGGTATCGGGTGTGGGTCGTCTCCCATTCCCTTTCCTGAACCCACTGCGTGAAAAGTCCGTCCACGAGGGCGCGCACGACGGTCGCTCCCGCACGGGCGTCGGATACGCGGAAGACGCTTTCTTTTCGTCCGAGTTCGACGACCTCGGCATACAAGCCGTTGCAAATTTCGTGGAACGTCGCGCCGACATCGGCGAAGCGGTCGTTCCGGGCGGCGTATCCGAGGAAGTCGAAGAACACGAGATAGAAACGGCGGTTCGATTCGGGACTCACGAAGATCGCATCCACCATCGCCGAGACTTTCTCCTCCGCCCCCTCGACCTCGTTTATGGCCGCCCGTATCCGCTCGGCGACGCGGGCGAGAACCCACCGCATCGTGATGAGGGTGAGGTTCTCCTTCGACTCGAAATAGTATGGGAGGATGGCTTTGCTCACCCCCGCCTCGTCGGCGACATCTTGAAGGGAAAGTTTATTCATCCCCTTCTCGCCCATGACTTTGTACGCGCTCCGGATGAGGTGCGCCTGTTTCGGGGCGAGTGATTCGACCTCGCGCCCCGGTGTCAAAATTTCGGATTCAGCCACGCGCCTCCTTTCTCACTTCCCGGACTTCCCGAACTCGGGCTTCCTTTTTTCCATGAACGCCCCGATGCCTTCCTTCGCCTCGTCGCTCTCGAAGAGTGGCCCGATGAGGCTCCGCTCGGTGGCGAGGGCTTCGTCGAGCGGCTGGCTCATCCCCCGGTTCACGGACTGTTTTATCGAGCCGATGGCTCCCGTCGCCCCGTTCGCGAGGGTTTCGGCGTACTCGCGAGTCTTCGCTTCGAGGTCGTCAGCCGGGAAAAGATAATCGAAAATATTCAGCCGGAGAGCGTCCATCGGCCCGACCCGCCGCCCCGTCACCATGAGGTCGAGCGCCTTCGAAGCCCCGATCTTCCTCGGAAGACGCTGCGTCCCGCCGTTGCCCGGCAAAAGCCCGAGCGTCGCCTCGGGGAGTCCGACAAAATACTCACCCTCCGCGCCGAAGATGAGGTCGCACGCGAGAGCCATTTCGAGGCCACCGCCGAGCGCGGTCGCGTGGACTTGCGCGATGAACACTTTCGGGATCTCCGCGATGCGGGCGAGGTTCTCGTGCGCCAGCTCGATCATCTTCATGTTGTCGTCGGCGGAATTATTGTCGAAAGCCTTTATGTCCGCCCCCGCCGAGAAGAACTTCTCCGACGCCGAGCGAAGAATGA
>JACDAJ010000220.1 GCA_013695475.1 Rubrobacter sp.
TGTGTCGGAGGGCGATCTTCGGGGGAGCCTAAACTCTAGGAAAACAGGACAAGGAGCGGGCTGGGATCATGGCAGAGTCAAAGAAGCGAATCGCATTGAAGCCGCATATGGGACAGATCCGGGAATGGGTCCAAGCTGGCAAGAACGACGACTGGATCGCCGACGCCCTCGGGACGAGCGCCTCTTCCGTTCAATCCTTCCGCTCCCGAAACGACATATACCGCCGCGAGCGCGTCTCCCTCGAACCGGAGAGCGTCTTCGAGGGCGTCCTCGACCACGGCGAGAAGGACGGGTGGGGACTCTGGCTCGACCCCTCCGTCGTCGAAGACCCGATCTGGCAGGAAAACTGGTCCGGCGTGGACGCCGTAGTCGTGAAGGTCGCCGAAGACATAATAGTCCTCGAAGCCGACCGCCAATCCACAGACGCCACCCCGCCCATCTTCGAAGCCACCCCCCGAACAACCCCCCCCTCCACGGACGGAAATCGGGAGGCCGCGACCGCCCCGACCACTCCGGCGACCCCGCCCGACACTGCGGCCGCTCCGGCGGCTTCGCCCGCTCCGCCGGATTCGTCCGACGCGCCGGAGGAAGATTCGAGTGAAGAGTCGAGCGGTGTGCGTGAGCAGGGGCGGGTGAAGTGGTTCGACGCGGACAAGGGGTATGGGTTCCTCATACGCCCGACGGGCAAGGATCTTTTCGTCCACCATTCCGAGGTCGAGGGCGACGCCTCGGATCTCGGCCCGAACGGGGAGGTCGAGTACGAGGTCGGTCGCAATGACCGTGGGCCGAACGCCCGAAGTGTCCGCCTTATCGGATAGCCCGAAGCGCCGCCCCCCCGAACCCCTCGCCGCCTCCGCCGTCGGCGCGGCGGCGTTCATCGCATACCTCATCACACTCGCCCCGACCGTCGCCACGAACGACGCGGGCCGCTTCCAAATCGCCGCCCCCCTCCTCGGAACGGGACACCCGACCGGATACCCGACGTTCATCCTCGCCGGAAAACTCTTCACCTTCCTCCCGTTTGGCGACCTCGCATACCGCATGAACCTCATGGCGGCGGTCTTCGGCGGCGTCGCGGTCGCGCTCGTGTATCTCGTCGCGAGGGAGGTCGGAGCCGGGAAAGCGCCTGCCGCCGGAGCCGCGCTCCTCTTCGCCTTCTCCGCGACGTTTTGGGGCGAGGCGACCTTCGCCGAAGTCTATTCGATGCACGCCTCTTTCATCCTCGGGGTTTTGTATCTCCTCCTCCGGTGGCGAGAGCGCGGCGGGACGGTTCACCTCGTCCTCGCGGGACTCCTCTTCGGACTCTCGCTTGGAAACAACGCCGGAATGGTTCTCCTCGCCCCGGCCTTCCTCATCCTCATCGTCGCCGGACGATGGAGAAGTTTGTCTTTGAGGAAGATCCCCCCCGCCGGAATCGCTTCCCTCGTCGGCGTTTCGGTGTACGCGTACGTCCCGATACGGGGCTTCGCGGGGGCGTGGCACAATTACGGAGACCCGGTGAACGACTGGAGCGACGCATGGCGGCTCGTCTCCGGCGCCCGTTTCCAGGGACTCATGGGAGCCTCCCCCTCGGAGCTTCTTTTCAGCGCGGGGCATTTCCTTTATGAACTTGCCTCGCAAACCGTCGCGCCCTTCGGGTATGTTCTCGCCTTCGCCATGCTCGCTGGGGGGATTTACGGGGCGTCGAACCTCATTTCACGGAGCCGGGCGGTCGGGGCGGCTCTCGTCGTGGCGTTTTTCTCGACGCTCGTGTATGCGCTCGCGTATGACATAAGCGACATCGCCGTTTATTACATTCCGGTTTATGCCATCCTTTTCATACTCCTCGCGGTCGCGGCGACGAGACTCTCGAACGTTTTCCGGTCGCCGTGGATCCCCGCCGCCCCGGCCATCGCCGCCGCCCTCGTCCTCGGGCTGAACTTCGCCCCCTCCGACCGGAGCGATTATTTCGACGAAAGAGAGAACTCCGAAGCGACCCTCGCCGCACTCCCCGAGGATGCCGTCCTTTACGGAAAAACCCCGATAATACCCGCGACGTACCTCACCGAAGTCGAAGGCGAGCGGGGCGACGTGACGCTCCGGTGGCTCGACGGCGGGACTTTGGGGCGGAGCTTCGAGTCCGATGTCGGGAGTGGCCGCCCCGTCTTCTTCATCTCCGACGAACAGTACAACGACGAATATCTCCCCTTCGCCGAAGAATACGCCGAGGCCGAAGAGGTGGGGGATTTAATACGCCTCGACCCGCGGCCGGAGTAAATTCGAGCGACACCGGAGCCGTCTCCGGGGCGGAACTTTGTTTGTGTGGGAGTCGGGAAGGGCGGACGCGGATCTCGGGAAGTGATCGTTCGGATTCCGTATGGGTGTGCGCCGAGTATCGGCGATCAAAGTCGTATCCTTCGAACCACATCCTCCGGTCGTGGAGCTTCGCTTCCGAAAGATTCCATCGCGGAGACGTTCCACCGGAGCGTTTTTGCGACGGGCGCGCGGCGGGCGCCGATCCCTTCATCCGACCCCGGTATGGAAGCGAATTCCACAAACATGTATCCCATACGGGCGAAGGGAAGCGAGCCTTCCTCGAAGCGAGCCTTTCTCGCCGCTGTGAGTGCCGGGATTCCCGTGATCGGATCTCCACAGTCGAGAAAGGCTCCGAGGGAAGTTCCTTTCGGAAAGCGTATCGGAGGTATGGACGGGCGTTCTCGGGCGTGTCCGGTGTCACTCCGAGGTCGGGCCTCTCGTCGGGGGGCTTTCGGCCTCGGGGAGGTGATCGGTCGCGGCGAGTTCGGTGAGGCGGGGTTTGTCGCCGCCGTCGCCTTTTTCGAGCCATTCGACGCGGGTGATGGACGCGTTTTCGGCGCGTTCGCCGCCGGAGAGGATGTTCCCGCCGAAGAGGTTTCGGAGGAAGGCTCGCATTACGCCTCCGTGGGCGACGATGACGATTCTCGAGCCGGGGGGGTGGCGGGCGAGTATTTCGGAGATGGCGGGGGTGAAGCGGGCGAGGATCTCCTCGTCGGTCTCGGCTCCGACGACGCTCCATCCCTCCTCTTCCGGGACGCTCCGGAACTTTGCGATGAGATCGGGCATGTCGCGCTCGCGCTCGGGCCACGTATTCCCCTCGAACGCTCCGCCGCCACGCTCGATGAGTCCGTCCATCGGTGTGATGTCGTCGGTGAATCCGGCTTCTCGGGCGATGATCTCCGCCGTCTCGAAGGCTCGGGAGAGGGGGCTTGAATAGAAAGCGTCGAGGCATTCTTCGGAGAGGGCTTCCCCGGCGGTCCGGGCTTGTTCGCGCCCGAGGTCGGAGAGGGGGAAGTCGAGTTTGCCTTGCCACACGCCGCTCGCGTTCGCGGTGGACTGTCCGTGTCGAATGAGGATCGTCTCTTTGGAAATCTTTGATTCGGGCATGAACGTAAGGGTAGCCCACGATGGCTGCTTTCGGCAAATTTTCAAGGGTGCTAGAATCCCGCGTAGCCATCGGGAGGAATGACTGGGAGGATCGGCTGCATGGAGCGGATGCCGGGCAATTCCGGAGAGGAGTCGTCGAGCGGCGAGGGCGAGAATGCCACGCCGAATTTCGGCGCGTTCGAGATCGAAGCCGGAGCCCCTCGCCCGGCCACGATCCTGAGAATCGCCGACGCGCTCGAAGCGCAGGGGGGTGAGATCCTCGAACTTTTCAAGGAGGTTTCTTCCCCGAGAGGCCGGGCGGTTTTCCCGATACACCTTCGCCAGGGGGGGTGGGAGTTCTTCATCGAGGTCGAGACGGGGCCGTGGGAGCCTCGAGTCGCCGAGAGTTTGCGGGGGCGGGCGGCGATCCTCCGCTCCTCGGAGAAGGCCGACGCGGAGCTTCGCGTTCTCGGCTCGAACCCCGTGCCGGACGACGTGGCTTTCTTCGCGAGCCAGGCTCCGGCGGCAATCCTTCAACTCGACATGATCTGGGGCGACCTCGAAAGCCCGGAGGAGTTCGCAGAGCTGTTCCGATACTCCGCCGGAAGGCGATGGGGAACGGAGCTTCAATATTCCGTGGACTTCCTCCCACTTGTCGAGGAACTCCTCACAGCGGCCTTCGACACCTTTGAGAACGGGGGCGCGAGGCCGCCCGTTTTGGACGAGTTCGTGGAAGGTCTCGGGTGTTTCCTCGGTGAAATAATCCGTCGCGGAGCGTCGGGCGGGGAGTGGTCGTCGGGCGGGGAATGGGGCGAGGGCGTCGTCCTCGAGGCCGGGGTCTTCATCCTCGACCCCATAGGAAAAGCCCGTGCCTTCATGTCGGAGGGCGCGGGCGATTCGATCTCATTCTATGCGGGATACGCCCTCGAAGAACACCGGAGCGAAAGCCCGTAATTTTACGAATACCGTCTGCGAAGCTCGCGGATTATGTGGGTCGAGTCAACGAGGACTTCCTCGCCGATGGTGAGGATGGGGATGGCACGCTGACCGGACAACTCCATCACTTCGCTCCTCCCGTCGGCGTCGGCGTTCACCGTCTCGTATTCGAGGCCGAGGCGGTCGAGGTCGCTCTTTACGCGGCGGCAAAACGGGCAATAATCGCCCGTGTACAACTTGATCTTCTCCTGCGTCACCGTTGCCATGACTTCCTTTCTTCGTTCTCAATGAGCTTCTCAAACACAGGCAATTATATCCCGCACGCTTTTCCGTCTCGATAAAGCCCTCACAGCGCGCCGACAAGCGTGAACCTCCTTCTCGGGTGATGGTGTACATGAAGTATAGGTTCATGCTCGGTGAAAACTTTTCCGGGACGCATCTTTTTGCCTGTGGAGGTTGGCCAAACCCCACATGTCGTGCTAGCCTTTTCAAAGCGCGAGGGGGCTTTCTGGGCCGTTCGACGCGCCGGACCGTGAGCGGGTGCCAACGGTACACACAAGTCGAACAGCGCGCCGAACAGCGTGCGATGGAGGTTTCAGCCATCCTAAAGAGGCCGGGTAAAAAGTCGGGTTCCGGGGGGAATGACGGGAACGGAAGGTCTCGGGCGGAGGGATCGTCCGGGCGCCGCCGGGGTCGTCGGGCGGGCCGCGTGGCGATAGCCGGGCCGATACTCATAGTTTGCGCCATCGTCGCGGTTCTCGCCGCCTTCGATTATTCGATGAACTCCGGGCAGATATATCGTGGCGTATCCGCCGGGAGCGTGGATCTCGGCGGCATGACTCCGGCTCAAGCCGAGGCCGCCATACGCGAGGAGGCGACCGGGGCTTTGCAGGAAGTCAACTTCACGGGGCCGGAGGAATACACCTTCTCCGCCGAGGAAATGGGCATTGACTACGACATCGCGGCCACTGTCGAGGAGGCGTACGGCGTCGGGCGCGAGGGCGGGGTCTTCGCGAGGATCTCCGACCGTTTCCAGGGAATGTACGGAAACCTCTCCGTCGAGCCGGACGTGGACTTCGAGCCGGAGAGGTCGCGGTCGCAAGTCGAGAGCGTCGCCTCCGAGCTGAACGCCGAGGCGAGCGAGGCCGAGGTGGACATCGTCGGCCCGGAGGTCGCGGTCGCAGACTCGGCCGAGGGTTATTCAATGGACACGCGGGCGACGATGGAGAATGTGAACGCCGCCGTCGAGGACATGGACGGCGAGGTCGAGATCGTGGGCGAAGTCCTCACCCCGGAGCTCCTCACGGCGGAGGCCGAGCGGGCCGCCGAACAGGCACGGGGCGCAATGGATGGGCAACTCGTCGTCAGCGGCGCGGGCGAGGAATGGACGGTTTCCCCCGCAGCCATCGGAGCTTCCCTCGATGTGACGGCGGAGGGCGGGGATTTTCAGGTCGCCCTCGACCGACAGGCGATGCGCGAGAACCTCGGGGTCGTTTATCAGACAATAAATCAAGCTCCCGTCGAAGCGAGCTACGACGTGAACGGCACGGATGTATCGGTATCGCCGAGTCAAGAGGGGCGGAGGATCGAGAACCAGAATTTCCTCGAAGACATCGAGGCGAACATCTTCGGCGGGCAACGCGAGTTCCAGATTCCAGTCGCCGTCGCCCAGCCCGAGATGACGACCGAGCAAGCCGAGGCGATGAGGCCGACCGAGCTTCTCGGGGAATATTCGACGAACTATCTCACGTACGACGACACACCGGGGAGGGTGACGAACCTCGAGGTCGGCTCCGACGCCGTGAACGGGCAACTCGTCGCGCCGGGCGAGGTTTTCTCGTTCAACGCGCTCGCCTCCCAGTATGAATACGAGTCCGCGGGTGCGATCATTGACGGGCAAGTCGACGAGGCCGACGGTGGCGGACTCTGCCAGGTTTCCTCGACTTTATACATGGCCGCTAACTACGCCGGACTCGAGATCGTCGAGCGGCACCCGCACTTCGCCGAACTTCCGTACATACAGCCCGGCTTCGACGCGACCGTGTGGTTCGGCGCGCTCGACATGCAATTCCGGAACACCACCGATGGATACATCCTCGTCGAAGAAACCCTCGACGAAGAGAGCGGCGAAGTGTACTCGGCGATACACGGCGTCCCGCAAAACGTCGCCGTCGAGATGGACGCGCAGCAAACCCTCGACACCACCGATGCCGAAGGAAACCCCGTCACCGAGTGGGACACGTTCAAAACCGTCTCCCGAAACGGACAAGTTGAGTTCAACGGCCTTTACCACACCGACCGATACGAATTCCTCGAACCCGGCGAATAAAAACAAAGATGCAAAACAAAACGCCCGCTCGAAACATAGAGCGGGCGTTTTCTCTTTGTCCGGCGATCCTTTTCGTCCGTCGCCGATATGCGTATGACACCGAGTCCGCCGAGCGGGTTCCGTACTCGGCGGCGGAGCTTTCGTGAAATTGCGAGGTCGGTATTTCTAGATCTCACGAAGCGAAGCGTTCTCACGCACGGTCAAAGAAACGAAGTCTTCATCCAAACTCGGGGAAAACAAATGCGCCCCGGCCTTTCGGCGGCGAGGGGCGCATTTGTTTATGAGCCGCCTTAAAAAGAGCCGTCGTATGCTTCGGTGGTGGCGATGATCTCGACCTCGACGGGGGAGTTTAACGGCAACTCCGCGACTCCGACCGCGCTCCGAGCATGGATACCCGCCTCTCCGAAGATCTCGCCGATGAAGTCCGAAGCCCCGTTCACGACCTTCGGCTGTCCGTCGAAACCCTCCGCCGAAGCCACGAACCCCACGACTTTCACGACGCCGCCGATATTGTCGAGGCCGCCGACCTTCTCCGCGGCGGCGGCGAGCGCGTTCAAAGCGCACAGCCGAGCCGCTTTTAGAGCCTCCTCGACGGAGACCCCCGCCCCGACTTTCCCGGTCGCGGCGAGTTCCCCGCCGCCGTCGAACGGAAGTTGTCCGGCGGTGAAGACGAGGTTTCCGGCGCGGGTGGCCGGGACGTATGATCCAGCGGGGGACGGCGTTTTCGGAAGTTCGACCCCGAGTGAACGGAGCCTTTCGGACGGCGAGGGACTCATCGGAGGATCGTCTCCTCGTATTCGGAGGGGTCGTATATGAGTGGGATGTCGTGGCCGAGGGTGTCTCCGGCGATGACTTCGCCGATGAGGACGGTGTGGTCCCCGGCGCGGGCGGTGTCGAGGACGCGGCAATCGAGGTACGCGAGGCAGTCGAGGAGGAACGGCGAGCCGGACGGGGTGAGGCCGTACGGGACACCGAGGAGTTTGTCGCTGTATTCGCCGCTCGTCTCGGAGAAATGGGTCGCCACGTTTACTTGATCCTCGCGGAGCGCGGAGAGTGCGAAGGTTCCGCTCTCCAAAAGTATGTCGTGGGAGTACCGGTCGTTCTTCACGGCGACGGCGACGGCGGGGGGTTTCTCGGAGGTTTGCATCACCCACGAGGCGGTCATCGCGTTCGACTGGCGGCCCCGGCGCGTGCCGAGGACGTATACGCCGTGCGTGAGATAGCGAAGCGCCCCGAGGATGCTCCCCCGCTCGTGGATGATGTCGTTGGGATCCCTGTCCAAAACTCTCCATTCTCGATGGTTCGAACCGTGCGCGTCATTCTATCAGCAGCGAGTATACTGCCCCCCATGGACGGATGCGCGAGCCGCCGAAAGCCCCGGACGTGAGCGGAACCCTCGTCGCCGTCGGCGTTTTGCAAACCCTCATATACCTCGTCTTCATACGCTCCATAGATTTGTACGAGCGTGAACCCCTCCGGTACGTCATCCCCGTTTTCATATGGGGTTTCTCGGTCGCGGTCGTCCTCTCGCTCGTCTTCAACGCGCTCTTCGCCTTCACCCTCACCTCGGTCGCCGGGGCCGGGATCGCCGATTTCCTGACCGTCGTCGTCGGCGCGCCCGTCATCGAGGAGTCCTCGAAGGGACTCGCCCTCCTCATCGTGTTCGCCGTCTCGTATTATTTCGCCCGGCGGCGCGGCGCCATCGAGTTCTCCGGGGTGATGGACGGAATCGTTTATGGATCGGCGGTCGGGTTCGGGTTCTCCATCGCCGAGGACATTTTTTATTACGCCCAGTTCGGCTCGGAGACCTTCGTCGTCCGGCGCATTTTCGGCGGCTTCGCCCACGCGGCTTTCACGGCTTTGATCGGCATCGGCATCGGCCTCATCCCGTGGGTGAGAAGCATGTTTTTGAAGATATCGCTCCCGATACTCGGCCTTCTCGGCGCGATGCTCCTCCACGCCGTATTCAATTTCCTCGCGACGCTCTTCGGGGTCGTCGCGTACGTGTTCCTCTTCCTCGTCGTGCTCGCGTACATCGTACTCATCGTCGTGTGGCTCTCCGTCGAGCGGCGTGCGATACGCGAGGAGCTTCGCGAAGAGGTCGCCTCCGGCCTCATCTCCGCCGAGGAGCATGCCGTTTTGCCGACGTACTTTCGGCGGAAGGGGCGGTATATCGGGCATATCTTCTCGGGGCGAATCTCCGTGTGGCTCGCCGAAAGGAAGTCTCACAACGCCGCCGTGGATCTCGCCCTCGCCAAACGCGCCTCGCGCGGCCGATGGACGAACTCGCAGGCCGAGCGCATACACGCGCTCCGAGCGAGGATCTCCGCCCGGAAACCTTCCGCGACCCGCTCCGCAAATTGACACGGAACCCGCCCGAAAGCCTCCATCCTTCGCGGATCCGGGAGTCGGGGAAGACGGACGGAGCCGACTCCGGCAATTCCTCGCGGAGACGCTCCGCGACGCGGGGAACGCGTGTCGGGCGCCGCTTCTTTCGACCGGATCCCGGAATCCGGCAAAATGCCTCCGCGACTCGTCGGGTCGCCTCTCGCCGGGCATTCCCCCGAAAGTCGGCGCGGCCGGGCGGGAGTTTGATTTCCGGAGGACACTCCCGCCTCGGAGCAAACGTTCCGCCGATGGTGAATTGCGAGAGTATCGAGCCTTTGAGATCCGAGCTTCGGGAAATGCCATCTCGGGCGGTTCGGGGTTCTCGGACGAGGGGGACGTCGCTCGACCGGACGCGCGGAACTCCCGCTCGACGAAGGCCGCGAGAAAACTGCTCGGATTTCGCATGAATTCCTCCGGCGACATATCCGGCGTCATCCTCGCCGGGGGCTCGAGCCGCCGCCTTCCCGAAGCCGACAAGCTCTCCCTCGACATCGGCGGGGCGAAACTCATCGAGCGCGCCCACCGCGCCCTCCGAACATTTTGCCCGGAGATCATAGTCGTCGGAGACGGCGGCTCGGACGCGGAACTCCCGGAAACCCGACGCATCCGAGACTCCCGATCCGGCAGACAAGGCCCGCTCGCCGGACTCGAAGCGGGGCTTTCGGCGTCCTCGAACGACACCGCCTTCGCCGCCGCCGGAGACATGCCGTTCCTCTCCCCCGAACTCGCCGTCCACCTTTGCGAACTCGTCGAGGAAAAAGGGCTTCCCGCCGCCGTTCCGGTATATGGGGGAACGGCGCATCCGCTATGCGCCGCGTATCGTCGCGATGTCGCGGACGAAATATCCGCCGCGCTCGACGGCGGTACTCGCTCGATGAAGGAGTTCCTCGCCTCGCTCGGGCAAGTCGAATACGTCGAATACGGTTTGGAACGCTTCGGAGACCCCGGCCTATTTTTGATGAACGTGAATTCCCCGGAGGACCTCGAACGGGCGAGGGAGTTCGCATGAGGCCGAACGATTCGCCGTCGGGGGCATTCCACCGGAGCGTTTCCGCGACGGCGAAGCGGGGTGCGAATGGTTCCGGTGTCCCTCGGGCGGGTACCGCATGAGGCTTTCCCTCCCGAAAGAGCTCGCCGAAGACTTCGCGCTCCTCGCAAAGATATTCATGGGCGGTGAGGCCGGGGAAGGAAAGTCCGGGGAAAACGTGTCCGGAGTCGGAGAGTTCGGAAAGGGCGAACCCGGACTCGGCGAACCCGGCGAGGCTCGACCGCGTGTCGCGGTGATACTCGGGGCGCAGGTTTTGCCGGGCGGGAGGCCGAGCAAAACCCTCGAAGCCCGGACGCTCCACGCCGCGAAACTTTACGCCGCCGGGGAAGCGAGCCTTCTCATCGCGACCGGGGGAGTGGGGGGGAACCCTCCATCGGAGGCCGAGGTGATGCGCCGCATCCTCGTCGGGGCGGGTGTGCCGGAGGAGGCCATCGTCCTCGAAGGGGAGGCGTTGAGCACGTGGGACTCGGCGTGGCTCGTGGCCCGCATCGCAGGCGAGCGCGGCATCGAGAGGGTTCTCGCGGTCACCGACCCGCTCCACTCGGTGAGGACGGTCGCGTCGTTCCGGGAGGCGGGTTTGGGGGCTGTTTCGGAGCCGGTGTATGATAGCCCGATGTGGAGGAGGCGGGGCATGCGCTTCGGGCAACTGGCACGGGAGGCGGGGGCTGTTTTTTGGTACCGGACGAGGCACGGGGTAGGCTCGCGCTCCCGGCGGTAGCCGTCGCGGTCGTCGCGGTGAGTTCCGCCGCCATCATAATACGCCTCGCCGACGCGCCCGCCATCTCCGTCGCTTTCTGGCGGGGCGCCCTCGGCGTCCTCTTCCTCGCCCCCTTCGCCCTCGCCCGCCGGGAAAGGTTTCCGAAGGGGAGAAACTTGTACGTCGCCGCCGCATCCGGGGTCGCGCTCGGGGCCCACTTCGGGTTTTGGGTCTCGTCCCTCGACTATACGAGCGTCGCCGCGAGCGTCGTTTTGGTTACGTCCGCCCCCATCTTCGTCGCCGCCCTCGGATACGTCTTTCTCGGGGAAAGAACCTCGCCGCTCTCCTTCCTCGGCATCCTCGTCGCGCTCGGTGGAACGGTCGTCATCGCCGCCGACGACTCGGTCGGCTCGGCGGCCCTCCTCGGGAACATGCTCGCCCTCGCCGGGGCCGCGACGTTCGCCGTATACGTCCTCACCGGACGTTTCTCCCGCACGGGCGGCGTCGGATTCCTCGGATACTCCATCGTCGCGTATACCGTTGGCGCGGCGACATTGCTCCCGGTCGCGCTCCTCTCCGGAGCCGAACTGTGGGGATATTCCGGGGAGACGTGGTTTTGGCTCGTCATGCTCACCCTCGGGCCGCAAATTCTCGGACACACCGTTTTCAACTGGGCGCTTGGCTACGTGGACGCCTCCATAATCTCCGGCGTCGTCCTCGTCGAGCCCGTCGCCTCCGCCGTCCTCGCGTGGCTCATCCTCTCCGAGACCCCCGGAATACCGACCGTCATCGGCGGCGTCGTCGTCATTTTCGGACTCTTCTTCCTCCTCCGCGGATACAGGAAATAAGCGGCTTCGCCGCCAGGCAAACTGCTTTCACAGACCGTGAATGTTCGATGTTGTATCCTCCGAACGTAATTTCGAGAGTTTTCGACTGGGAGAGAATTTGGGACCGTTTCGGGTTGGATTTTTCTATGGAGTGTTCGCGGCTCTCATCGCCGTGTTCGCCAACTTCTATTTCCTGATCCTCGATCCGGTGGAGACTCGGGATTGGATCCTCGCCGCCGCCACGGATTTCATCCCCCTCGCCGCCCTCGCCATGTACATCTTCCTTGGTGTCGCCGCCGCCTTCCGAACGAACCCCACCCGCATAGACCCCGACGCATCATACCGCTCGCAAGTCATGCGCGACGCCGCGCTCGCCGCCGCCATAGTCGCCGTCATGGTCGGGTCGGTCAACCTCGTCTCGACCGCGATACAGGCGACCATCCTCTCCGAGAACATACGAAATTTCGCCTCCGAAGCCGCCCCTCGCGTGGCCGGATACGTCGAGGAGGTCGGCGAGGATCTCAGCGACCCGCCCCCGGTTCCGAGCGCCGGGCAAGTGGAGCGCGGCCTCCAGCCCCCGACCCTCCGCTCCCTCGGAAGCTCCCTCGGAAACACCGCCCTCGGAACAATGGCCCTCGGAACCCTCGGCGGCGTCATCGGCGCCCTCCGAGGCCGCTCGAACCCCGACCCGCCGGAAGAAAAGCCGGACGAGGAATAAGAAACCGGGAGTGGGGGGTCGGGGCAAAGACGCGAATCGCGCGTCGTGTTCCCCCGCGTCGCCACTCGATGATTCGCGGCATTCCTCCCGAAGCGAACACGGAATTCTTCGCCCGGCCTCCGCATGAAAAAGCCCCGGCGAGATAAACCGGGGCGAACCTGAAGCCTGTTGCCTGAAACCTTTTTAAGAGGCGAGCCGGTCTCCCGGACTCATCACGTGGACTTCGGATTTGACTCCGAGATCGGAGAGATGGCCTTTGAATTCGTCCGGGGTTCCGGGGACGAACGGGAAGGTCCCGTAGTGGATCGGCACGACGTGATCCACGCCGAGGAGCCGGGTCGCATGCGCCGCCTCGAACGGACTCATCACGACGTTGTTCCCGATCGGCAAAAGCGCGAGGTCGGGATTGTATATCTCGCCGATTAATGCCATGTCCCCGAACACGCACGTGTCGCCCGCGTGGTACAGCTTGAAGCCGCTCTCGAACTCGACGACGAAGCCCATCGGCTCCCCGCCGTATATCGTCGAACCATCCTCGGTCTGGATGGAGGAGGAATGGAAGGCGTTCGTCCCGGTTACTTTTATCCCTCCGACCTGCGCGGTCCCGCCTTTATTCAGCGGCATCGCGTTCTCGATCCCCTGGCTTTGGAGGTATGCGAACGTCTCGAAGTTCGCCACCACCGTCGCCCCGGTTTGCTTTGCGAGTGGGATGGTGTCTCCGAAGTGGTCGAAGTGGCCGTGGGTGAGGAGGATGGTGTCGAGTTCCCCGACCTCTTTCAGTTCCTCCGGGGTTTGCGGATTGTCCGTGATGAACGGGTCAATGATTATTTGCTCGTCGCCCGCCGTCGTCAGGCGGAAAGTCGCGTGGCCAAGGTATGTGATCCTCGCCCCTCCCAAAAGCTGCTCCATAACGCATCCTTCCTCATAGTCGTAGACAACCGATACACATTAACGTATACCCGCCGCATTCGCCGGAGAAACGAACTATACTTCCCGACCCGGCCAACGCCGGAACGAGGGCGTCGCCCGGAGCCGCCACCCGGAGCCGCCACCCGGAGCCGCCACCCGGAAACCGCCTCATGAAACTGCCGCATGAAAACCAATCTTTGGGAGGGCTTATTTGAAACTCGCCGTTCTTCTCGCAGCGGTCGCGGGCGTCGCGGTCGCAACGCAAGTCACGATAAACGCCGCCGCCGCCCGAAGCCTCGGACTCGCCGCGCTCATCTCGATCTCCGGCTTCGCAACCGGCTTCACCGCCCTCGCCTTCGCGCTCGTCTCCGCGAAGCCGGAGTTCACGACGAAGGCCGTTCTCTTCGGGGTCGCCTCGGGCATGCTCGGGTGCGTCCTCCTCGCCTCCGTGACATACGCCGTCGGAGTCGGCGGAGTCGCCCGCGCACTCTCGCTCCTCATCGCTTCGCAACTCATAGCCGGTCTCGTCTTCGATTATTTCGGCCTCTTCGGAGCGGAGATGAGCTTTGCGAAACTCCTCGGAGTCGCGCTCATAATCGTCGGAGGAATACTCGTCGTGAGATAGCTTTCAGCGGTTGGCCGTGAGCTTTCGATTTTCATTTCGCGGATGTTCCCGAGGCATGGGGGATCGAGGTTTGGCCGGGAAGTTCGTGGCAACGAGATGCCTTCGGCGACGGACCGAGCGTCGCGCCGCTAAAATGCGAATGGCTAATCGCTAAAAGCTAAAAGCGCGACCGAAGGGAGCCACATGGGATATCTCCCCATCGAAGACCACGCCATCATCGGCGATCTCCACACCGCCGCCCTCGTCGGGACGGACGGCACCATTGACTGGCTGTGCCTTCCCGCTTTCGACTCGCCGAGCGTTTTCTGCTCGATCCTCGACAGCGGGAAGGGCGGCCATTTCAAACTCCATCCGAAACGATACTTCCGAAGCCAGCAACTTTATTTGCCCGAGACGAATGTCCTTCTCACTCGCTTTCTTTGCTCCGACGGGGTGGCGGAAATTCTGGATTTCATGCCCGTTATGGGCGACCCGAGCCAGCCCCACCGCCTCGTCCGGAATGTCCGCGTCGTCCAGGGAAACATGGACTTCGACCTCGATTGCCGCCCCGCCTTCGACTACGCGAGGAAAAGCCATTCGGTGTCAGTCGGCGAGAATGGAGTCGTTTTCGACTCCGGCGAATACTCCCTCGGAATTTCGTCGAGCCTCCCACTCGAAGAACGGGAAAACGGCGCGGCGGGCGCTTCTTTCGCGCTTTCGGAGGGTGAGAAGGCGACCTTCGTGCTTTCGGAGGAGACGGCGGAGGGGCCGGGGGGGCTTCTCTCCGACGAGGCGTTCGAGAGGCTTCTCCAAAGCACCATAGATTACTGGCGAGGGTGGATCTCCGGCTGCACGTACTCCGGCCGCTGGCGCGAGTTCGTCACCCGATCCGCGCTCGCGCTCAAACTGATGGTATACGACCCGACGGGCGCGCTCGTCGCCGCCCCGACGATGGGCCTCCCCGAGAGCGTCGGCGGCGAAAGAAACTGGGATTATCGGTACACGTGGCTCCGCGACGCGGGCTTCACTTTGTACGCGCTCATGGCGATCGGCTTCGACGAAGAGGCCGGACACTTCATGGAGTATCTCCGCGAACGATGCCAAAACGACGACGACGGCCTCCTTCAGCCGCTTTACGGCATTGACGGACGAGAGGAAATACACGAGGAAAACCTCGACCATCTCTCGGGCTATATGGATTCGCGCCCCGTCCGACTCGGGAACGCCGCTTATTCGCAAACACAGCTCGACCTTTACGGAGCCGTCCTCGACGCGGCGTACCTTTACAACAAAAATGGCGCGCCGCTCGACTATGATCTCTGGCAAAACCTCCGACGCATCATAGACTGGCTCGCCGAAAACTGGCGCCAGACCGACGAGGGTATATGGGAGGTTCGGGGCGGGCAAAGGCACTTCGTGTCCTCGAAGCTCATGAGTTGGGTCGCGCTCGAAAGAGCCGTGAGAATTTCCCGCCAACGAGGGCTTCCCGCCGGCGATGGGCGATGGGTTCATGAGCGGGATGAGATATATGAGGAGATCATGGAGAAAGGATGGAACGAGGAGAAGGGGAGCTTCGTCCAAAGTTACGGATCGGAAGCCCTCGACGCCTCGCTCCTCCTCATGCCGCTCATGAAGTTCGTCGGCCCGACCGACCCGAGGTGGCTCTCGACCCTCGACGCCATCGAGCGCGAACTCACCCACGACACCCTCGTTGACCGGTACCGCCTCGAAGACTCCGCCGCCGACGACGGACTCGAAGGGGAAGAGGGGAGCTTCTCCATATGCTCTTTCTGGTACGTCGAGTGCCTCACCCGCGCCGGACGCCTCGACGACGCCCGCCTCGCATTCGAGAAAATGCTCTCATACGCGAACCACGTCGGACTTTACGCCGAGGAGATCGGACGCTCCGGCGAGCACCTCGGGAACTTCCCGCAAGCCTTCACCCACCTCTCGCTCATCAGCGCGGCGATTCATTTGGATCGCGCCCTCGGGGCGCAATGAACGTCGCTCCGCTCCTGGAATTCTCCCTCGACGAGCGCATCGAGGAAAGTGGCGATTCACAAAAATGTCGTCCGAGAATGGGCGGAGGATCGGGGCTTGCCTTTCGAGTTCGCGTGGCGGGTTCGCGAAGAGTGCATCGTCGCGCTCTCGGGTTAAGATGATCGAAACGAGATCGGAGGAAGAAGTGAGCGGACGAATGATGGCCGCGGCGGCGATTCAAATGTCATCCACGCCGGACAAAAACGAGAACTTCGAGACGGCGGAAAACCTCATCCGCGAGGCGGCGAAACGGGGCGCGGAGTTCCTCGCGCTCCCGGAGATGTGGAGTTGCCACGGCCTCGACTCCGTATACCGCGAGAACGCCGAACCCATCCCCGGCCCGACGACGGATTTCCTCGGCTCGCTCGCGAAGGAACTCGGGATATACCTCCTCGGTGGCTCGATCTTCGAGGGTGAACCCGGCTCCGAACGCCTCTCGAACACTTCGACGTTCTTCACGCCCAACGGGGAACTCTCGGCGATATACCGCAAAATCCACCTCTTCGACGTGAAGGCCCCCGACCGCGAATACCTCGAAAGCGCGACCATCGAGCCGGGGAGCGAGGTCGTCACGGCGAAGGCGGGGTCGGCGACCGTCGGCCTCTCGGTTTGTTATGACGTGCGTTTCCCGGAGCTTTATCGGATGCTCGCGCTTCGCGGGGCGGAAATAATGGCGGTTCCGGCGGCGTTCACTTTGCAAACCGGGAAGGATCATTGGGAAATCCTCCTCCGCGCCCGTGCCATCGAGAACCAGTCATTCGTCGTCGCCCCCGCCCAGTGGGGGCAAAAAGCCGACGGGAGATGGACGTATGGACGCTCGATGCTCATTGACCCGTGGGGAACCGTCCTCGCCACATGCCCCGACCGCGACGGATTCGCCCTCGCCACCCTCGACCTCGAATACCTCGAACGCTTCCGCGAGGAGTTTCCGTCGCTCAAAAACCGCCGCCCGGAAAGTTATGCGGGATTATCCGGCGAGAAATAATCCGAACGCTCCGATCACGAAAATCGAAACGATGACGGGCGGGAGTGCGTTTCGGACGATTTCGCCTTCGCGTCCGATGAGTCCCGTGGCGGACGCGGCCAAAATTATCCTTTGCGGGGCGAGCATGCTCGCGTGGCTCCCCGACACGTTTTGAACCGCCGCGACGAGTTCGCTCGAAGCTCCCAAACTCCTCGCCGCCTCGATCTGCGGCGGCATGAAGAGCGCGTTCGAAGCCGCATTCGACCCGGTGAGAACGCCGCCCATCGCCCCGAGTATGGATGCCGCCGCCGGATAAAATCCCCCCGCTGCGAACGCCGCCGAGGCGAGGATCCCCGCCGCCCCGGAACTCGCCAAAATCTGCCCGGCGACCACGAACGCGAGAACCGAACCCGCCGTCGGAAGCCATTGCCGGATGGTCGCGAGCGCGGAGGACTTCATCGCTTCGCCATCCATCCGAAAGAGAGCCGCCGCAAACGCCGCCGAGAGGACGAGCGGAAGCCCCGACCCGGTGAAAAAAGGGCCGAGCGAATCGTCGAGGCTTTCGAGAAGGCCGCCGACTCTTTCCGTCGCGCTCCCGAGCGTGATGAGTCCGACGAGAACGGCATACGGCAATATTTCTTTGCCGGGAACTCGAACTTCCGCGACGCGTCGCCATCGTATTGCGAGAAATATGAGCGCGGCGAGGAGTCCGCCGACCGCCCCCGAAAGCTCCGGCACGAAATATAAACTCGTCCCGAGCGTCCCGAACCCCGCGACGAGTCCGAGGGTGGCCGCCTCGACGCCGTGTCGCCGGACGGCTCCCCATCCGCCCGCGAGTATGACGGAGGCGACCGCGTATATGACGAAGAGTGGAACGTTCAAAATCGCGCTCCGGTCGGAGAGTTCGGCGAATGACATGCCCGATAAATCGGCACCGATGACGGTTCCCACGCCGAGCGCGCCCCACGGCACCGCGCATTGCCCCCACGTCGCGAGCACGGCGGACTTTATGGGGGAGAACCCGGCCGCGAGAAGTATCGGCGCGCTTATAATCACCGCCACCCCGAACCCCGTGACCGACTCGAAGAACGGCGCCGCCCCGACGACCACCCCGAGCGCGAGCCTCTCCTTCTCCGGCTCGACGGCCCCGAGAAACTCCGATACCGCATCCACCACCCCGCCCGCCGAGAGAAAATTGAAAAGAAGAAGCCCCCCGAAAAGCACGTATAAAACACTCCATGAAGTCCCGATACCATCGAGGAATGCCCCGCCGAGACCGCTTGCATCGAGCCACAAAACCGCCCCGAGAACTGCCGCGCCGAACGCCGCCACCCCCGCTCGAAGTGCCGACCATCCCAGCCCGAGAAGCAAAAACCCCGCGAGGAAAAACGGCGAGGCCGCGACCGCGAAATTCAAAATTTCCACCATGATAGAATATTGTCTACCAAATGAACGAAAGGTATACAAGTAGTCGTGGCGGCGGGTCTTTGGTGGAGGCGGTTTCTTCGGGGCGGCTCGGGGTTCGGGTGAAGGAGTTCCGGCGTTCTCGGGGGATGACGCTCGAAAAGCTCTCCGGGGTATCGGGGGTGAGTCGGGCGATGATCTCCAAACTGGAGCGGGGTGAGAAAAGCCCGACGCTCGTGGTCGCGGCGAAGCTCGCCGAAGGATTTGGGGTGAGCCTCTCGCAACTCGTCGGCATCGAGGAAAAGAAACGAGTCGCCGTCGTGAGGAAAGAAAGTCGAATGGTCATGCGCGACCCGGAGACGGACTTCGAGCGGCATCTTCTCTCTCCGAGCTTCGGCGGCCGCGGCGTCGAGTTCATAAAAAACATCGTGTCGGAAGGAGGCACGTCCGGGGAGTTTCCGGCGCATCGGGAGGGGGTCGAGGAGTACATCTCGGTCGAAAAGGGGAGGATGCGGGCGGAGATCGGGGGCGAGGAAGTATTTCTCGAAGAGGGGGATTCAATCTTTTTCGAGGCCGACGTGCCGCAACGTTTCGAAAACGCGGGCGAAGGCGAGTGTCATTATTATCTCGTCATTGATTCAAAGGGAAGCTGAAAAGCGGCGACATGAAATTCATGGACGTGTTCGAGCGGATCCCATATAACCCGGAAAGAACACGAAAAGCCGGGGTGCGCCGGAGAAATTTTTCGACGGGGGTACGGAGCTAAAAGCCAACGGCTAAAAACTCAAAGCCAACTTCGAGGAGAGCGAGCCGATTACGCCGCTTCTTCGGAGGCTTTGCCCGGTTTTTTGGTGGAGATTCTTTCTTTCCGTCCCTCGCGGTGGCCCCGGTAATATTCGAGGCGGTCGCGGGCATGTTCCCATCGGGCGAGGCGCGAGTTTCCGGTGAAGTCGGCTTGTTTTTCGGCGTATCGTCCGTCGAGCCAGCCGCACCAGTATGCTTCCGTGTGGTCTTTCGTTTTCCAGACCGTGGGGGAGGAGTCCGTTGGGAGGACTTCCGAGCCGCATGCCGGACACCAGTAAACTTTGTCTGGGAGGCGTTTCATCTCCGGGTGGCCGCATTCGCAGGCGTGTTTGCCGATTGCGTCGGGGAGGACGTAAATGTTCCGGAGGGTTTCGAGCATCGGGCCTCCGATGACCTGATCGCAGGTGAAGCACCGCATCGAGACCCGCCCGAACGGACGAAGCTCCCCATCCTCGCATGTCGGGCAGATCAAAACTCGCTGCGCCCTCTGTGGAGTCTCCTTCGATTCACTCATGTCGCAATCCTTTCATTCGCTTTCCCCTATGTATACGGATGATGGCTTAAACTCTTTAGCCGCACATCGCACAATTGAATGATTTTTTTCTAACGCAATTTACGTATGCGAGACGAATGGCGAACATGGAAGGAGAAAAGGGGCTTTCCATCGCGGGTTCCGTGGGGAGTGTCCTCACGAAACCCGCCTTTCAGGCGGCTCGAATCGTCCCGTCCGAGCGGCTCGATCTTCCAGCCCGGTGGCCCCGGTAATATTCGAGCCGATTCTCGGGGTCTTCCAGCGAAGCGAGCCGAAGGTTCTCGGCGAAAGTCTCTGACAGGTCGCCGTAAAATCCGTCCTCGTAGCCCCATCGGCGCGCCCCTCCCGGCGATTCCTCGAACGCCGTGGCGGTGATCCTCGCAGACGCTTCCAACCTCATCATCCTCCTTTTTTGAACGCGGTCTTTGAAGCGAGGAATGCGGGACGGAAGCTCGGTTAGTACGCCGGCTCGTTAGAAAAGGATTAAAGTTGCTTTGTCAAAGCGTGAACTCCCCCGTCGAAAGCTGTTCGAGAACTCGCTCCCGCAATTCACTGACGGGCTTCGGTGCCGAGTCGAGCGGAGCGAGGATGTCGCGGGAGCCTTCCGGGGCGGGGGCGTTTTCCGGGAGTATTTCGCGCGAGCCGTCCGGGAGTTCGATGAGGCGTTTTTTACCGCCGCGTTTGCCGCGCTTCGAGCGGTCTTCGCCGCCGACTTCCACGATGTCGAGCGAATAATCCACCATCGGAGCGTCGGCGATCGCGCCGCCCACGCCGAATGCGTCGCATACGTCGTCGAGGTGGAGGATGTATTCTACGTCAATGCCGCCCGAGGCGAAGATTTTGACATGCCCGTATCCGTGGCGGTCGAGTTCCCACCGCACCTCGCGCATGAGGTCGCGGAAGTCGCCCCGGCGGTTTCCGGGGGTGTCCATGCGTATGGATTCGATGGAGTCGGGGATGGCGTTCGCGGCGAGGAGCGCGCCGAACTTCTCGTCGTCGAAGGTGTCGATGAGGATGGTTCGGGGGACTTCCGGGGGCATGGCTTCATCGAAGGCTTTCGAGGCTTCGGCGGTCGAGCCGATCACGATGACGAGCGCGTGCGGAAGCGTGCCGGTCGCGGGGACGCCGAGGCGTTTCGTTGCGAGATCCACGGCCGCGAGGTCGCACCCCCCGAGATATGCCGCCCTCTCGATCATCGGCGCGACCGCCGGATGCATCCGCCTCGCCCCGAACGACACGACGGGTTTGTCTCCCGCCGCGAGCCGACACCGCGCCGCCCCCGTCGCGATCCCGGAAGCCTGGCAGAGAAAACCGAGGATCGCCGTCTCATGCTCCGCGAACGCCCCATACGGCCCCGAAAGCGTGAGTACCGGCTCGTGCGGATGGCATATCTCCCCCTCCGGAACCGCCCGGACATCCACGCCGTCGAGGCCGTCGAGGAGCGTCGCCACCTCGTCCATCCCGGCGACGACGAACCACGCGTCCGGGTCGGAGGTTTTATACGCGACCTCCGCGTGGACGGGGGTATTTTCGAGACCTTTGTATCGGAGCGTCTCCATGGTTCGGTGGAAGTATGAGTCCGCGACCTCGGCGGCGAGAATCTCCGCGTCCGTCGCCGAGTTGAAACGCTTCACGCCGTTGTCGTCGGCCATGTCCGGCCCCTTTCCGAAATCCATTGTCCCGCGTATGATAGCGAACTAATGGATAATGCCTCGACACACTCGTTCGCCGCCGCCGCCGGAACCCCATACGCAGCCGAAGCCGCCGCCGAAATCTACCGCGCCGGAGGAAACGCCGTGGATGCATCCGTCGCCGCCGCCGCCGCCGTCGGAGTCACCGAGCCGCTCATGAGCTCCATCGGCGGAGGCGGCTTCGCGCTCGTCCGAACCCCCGACGGAAGCACCGAACTCATTGACTATTTCGACATCATGCCCGGAAAGGACATGCCGGACTCCGCCTTCGGGGCGGGGGGGAGTCCGAGGACGGTCTTTCTCAAGCTCGGGGCGGGTGTGGATTCCATCGTCGGCGGCCCTTCGGTCGCGGTTCCCGGCTCCATCCGGGGGTGGGATATGCTCCTCGAACGGCACGGAAAACTCACGCTCCGCGAGGTTTTGAAACCCGCCGCCCGGCTCGCCCGCGACGGTTTCCGGCTTTGCAAAAACAGCGCGGATTATTTCCTCCTCGCCACCGAAGCCCTCGCCCTCACCGAAGAGACGAAGAAGAACTTTTATAAAGGCGGAGTGGACGGCGAGCGGGTGTATCTCGAAAACGAGTGGGTTCGATTCCCGGATCTCGCGGACACCTTCGATCGGATCGGCGAAGAAGGCGCCGAACTTTTTTACACGGGCGACCTCGCCGAGAAAATCTCCTCATACGTGCGCGAGATGGACGGCCTCATCACACCCCGCGACCTCGCCGAATACACGCCGACCATCCGCGAGCCACTCGCCATCTCGTACAAAAATGGCGAGATATACACGAACGGATCCCCCTCCGCCGGGGGGGCGACGCTCGCGCAAATGCTCAAAGTCGTCTCCGGCTATGATCTCCCGTCCCTCGAAGGGAGCGACTTCGCGAAGGCCGTCGCGGGTGCGATGCGCTTCGCCCTCCGAGACCGCGAAACGGAATACGGCGACGGCGAACTCAACGAGAACATCGCCGTCCGCCTCACCACGGAGGAATACGCGAAATTGCAAAGAAAGCGCATCTTCGGGGCGTCGCACACGACGCATCTCTCGTGCGTGGACGACGAGGGATACGCTGTCGCCATCACCGCGAGCATGGGGTACGGCTCGGGCCTCGTCGTGCCGGGAACGGGGATTCCGCTCGGGAACACCCTCGGGGAGCCGGAGTTGAATCCGAGGGGTTTCCACGCGCTCAAGCCGGGGGAGAAGCTCATATCGAGCATGTCCCCGACCATCGTTTCCTCCGAGGAGGGCGGGGTCATTTCGCTCGGCTCGCCGGGCGCGACACGTATTCCGACGGCTATTTTGCAAGCCATCATAAACGTCGTGGATTTCGGGATGCCGCTCGAAAGCGCGGTTCTCGCACCCCGGTTCCACTCCGAGTTCCGCCCCGAGGGGACGCTTTTCTCGTATGAGGCGGGGGCGAGGAAGGACGACCTCGACTCATATGACCGGGTGCTTTCGTATGATTCGCCGGACATGTATTTCGGGGGTGTGAACGCGGTGAGGCTCACGCCGGAGGGAACTTTCGAGGCGTCCGCCGACCCGAGGCGGAGTGGGGGAGCCGTCTTTGTCTGAGAATATTCGTCGGCCCGTCGGCATTTTCGGGGCGGCCATGGATCTCGGCCAGAATCGCCGCGGCGTGGATATGGGGCCGTCCGCCATCCGGTACGCCCGCTTCCACGAAACCCTCGAAGAACTCGGCTATGCGGTCACCGATTTCGGGAACGCCCGAACCCCGATCCCCGAAACCGTCGAAGGAAACGGAAATCCACAACGACTCGGAGCCATCCGCGAAGTGTGTTCGGAGATAGCCGGAGAGACGAAAAAGATGGTCGCGGACGGACTCTTCCCGATCATCCTCGGAGGCGACCACTCCGTCTCCATCGGGACGGCTTCGGGAGCGGCGTCCGCCGGAAGAACCGGAATAATATGGCTCGACGCGCACGCCGATTTCAATACGCCCGAGACTTCGCCTTCGGGAAACGTCCACGGGATGCCGCTCGCGACCCTCGCCGGGCGCGGATACCCCGACCTCGTGAGCATCGGGGGCGAGGGGGCGAAGGTGAGGCCGGAGGATGTCGTCATAATCGGGCTTCGGTCCGTGGATGCGGACGAGCAAAAACTCCTCCGCGAAGACGGGGTGAGCGTGTATACGATGAAGGAGATTGACGCATACGGTGTCGCCCGCGTGGTTCGGCGGGCCATCGAAGATTTGTCGCACCTCGACCGGGTGCATCTCTCCTTCGACCTCGACGCGCTCGACCCGGAGATCGCACCCGGAGTCGGGACTCCCGTCCGCGGCGGGCTTTCGTATCGCGAGGCACATCTCGTCATGGAGCTTGCGAACGAGGCGGGGATCATAACCTCCCTCGACGTCGTGGAAGTGAACCCCATCCTCGACTCGAAGAACGGGACGGCGGAACTCGCCGTCGAACTCGTCGCGAGTTTGATGGGGCGGCAAATTATAGATTTGCCGCGATAGCGGATCGCCTCGCGCTGAAACTGTGAGGTCGTGAGTCGCGCCGGTATGCCTTCGGCTCCGCGACGCTTCGTGAGATCGTATTTGTCGAACTCAAGAAGCGAGCGCCTCACGACCTCACGAACGGCGAAAGTTCCGAAGCATCCACCCGGATGCGAATCACCTCCGCCAAAACGCCGGGGAAAGAAGCGCGAGCGCGGTGAATATTTCGAGGCGTCCGAGGAGCATGCATATTGTGAGGACGAGCCTTCCGAAGGAATTTACGACTTCATAACTTTCCGACGCTCCGACTTGCCCGAGGCCGGGGCCGACGACGTTGAGGGTCGCGGCGACCGCCGTCGCCGCGCTCACGATGGTGAGGTTCGGCTGGAGGGCGACGAGGATGGTGGCGACGGCGAAGGTGATGAGCCACGCGGCGAATAGCGCGAGGACGGCGAGGCGCACTCCCTCGGGGATGACGTTCCCGCCGAGGCGGAGCGGGGTGATGGCGCGAGGGTGGATCATTCGGAAGACATCCCCACCAACGGTGCGGAACACGATCATGATCCGCACGATTTTTATCCCGCCCGCCGTCGAACCCGCGCATCCCCCGACGAACATGAGCGCGACGAGGACGGCCTTCGCCGATGCGTCCCACGTGTCGAAATCCGCCGTTGTGAACCCGGTCGTCGTTATGATGCTCGACACCGCGAACGCCGAGTCGCGCAAAGCGTCTGCCGGATCCTCCGCGTAATCCCCGGTGAAGACGAGGATGCCCCACACGAGGACGACCGAACCGGCGATGATCGCGAGATACGCCACGAGTTCCCGGTCGAGGAGAGTCCGCCAGTCGCGTCTCGTATACAACAAATAATAAAGCGAGAACGACACTCCGGAGACGACCATGAAGAAGATGGCGACGGCCTCGACGGCGACGGAATCATAGTGTCCGATGGAGGCGGTTTTCGGGGAGAATCCCCCCGTCGCAACGGTCGTGAAAGTGTGGACGACCGCATCATAAACGTTCATCCCGGCTATGAGGAGGGCGATGGTTTGGGCGAGGGAGATGGATATATACACGCCCACGAGAGCCTTCGCGGTGTCGGAGATGCGGGGCGTGAGGCGTGGCTGAGTGAGGCCGGACAACTCCGCCCCGAGGAGCCTCGCCGCCCCCGAGCCGAGCGCCGGAGCGACCGCGACGAGGAGTACGACAATGCCGACCCCGCCGAGCCACTGTGTCATCGAGCGCCAAAAGAGGATCGAAGGCGTTTCGGCTTCGATGTCCGAGAGAAGGGTCGAACCCGTCGTCGTGAAGCCGCTCATCGTCTCGAACGAAGAGTCGAGGATGCTCGTGAAAGTGCCTTCGATGAGGAACGGAACCCCGCCGAGGAGAGCGGCGAGAACCCACGCGAGCGTGACGGAGAAGTATATTTCCCGCGTCCCGACGTATTCGATGGTTCCCCGGGTTGCCGGAGTCCGGGTGAGGTATACACCCGCCCCTCCGAGTGTCATCATCGCGAGCGAAGGAAAGAAGAAGCTCCGCCACGAGCCGTCGCCGTAAATGAAAGACACGGCGAGTGGGACGAGGAGCGCGGCTCCGATGGCGAGGACGATGCCCGCGTTCACCCGAAGCACGACCCTCGCTTTCATGAGGCGCGTCCGAGAAGGGCCGGGAGCCGAGAGCCGGGCGGAGGCGAGGAGGCGGAACTCATGCCGCCGAAGCCTCCGGTCTCATCCATGGAGAGGCCGGAAACCGCGAAGAGGCGGAAGGCCGACAGTTCGGGCGGCGACGGTGTTCGTGAGTCGTCCGGTGTTTCCTTTCGGCTCGCGGAGCGAAGTGGCTTCCGATCCCCGACCTCCGGTGTGTCCCGAAGGTTGTTCGGCGCACGCGGCGGCGTTTTCCCGGGCATCCGGGAGCCTCTCTTTCTTCGGCGCCTGCGAGGTTAGCTGTCGGGTTCGGGCCGAAAGAGTCAAGCCCTACGAAGAAAGCCGCGCTCCCTTCGATTCACCCCGAGATCCGCGTTTCATGGATCGCATTCTCGGTTCCCCCGTCCTCCGGCGGCTGCCCGGAGATTCGGCGCTTTAGCCATGTGATTTTCGCCTCGGAGATATACTCCCGGCGATGGGGTTTGTCAACGAGGAGCGGCTCGCCTTCGGCGAACCGCCTCACGTCCGCCAGAATGCGGGGGTGAGAAGCACGAGGACGGTGAAGAGTTCGAGGCGTCCGAGGAGCATGAAGAAGGCGAGGATGAACTTCGCCGACGCGGGGAGGGCGGCGTAGAAATCGGGGTCGCCGACCGGGCCGAGCGAGGTGCCGGTGATGTTCACGCACGCGAAGACCGCCCCGAACGCCGAGCCGAGCGGGACTTGATGGAGCGCGATGAGGAGCGTGCCGACCGCCAGCGTCGCGCCGTACACGAAGAAAAAGCCGAGGAACGCGACGCGGAGTCGCTCTGGCACGACCCGGCCGTTCATCGTGAGCGGGGTGACGGCGCGGGGGTGGATCATGCGGAACGCATCCTGCGCGGCGCTCTTCGCGAGAAGCACGATGCGAACCACTTTTATCCCCCCGCTCGTCGAACCCGCGCACCCGCCGATCGCCATGAGAACCATGAGGATGGCTTGCGAGAACGAGTCCCATGCGTTCCAGTCCGCCGTCGAGAACGCCGTCCCCGACGAGAGGCTCGCGCTCTGAAAAAGAGCCTCCCGGAACGAGCGAAGGAGCGAATCGTTGTAGTCGAAGAAATACAGCGAACCCGTCATGATCAATGCTCCCGTCGCGATGATGCCGAGATATGCGAGGAGTTCCGGGCTTGTCGCGGCCCGTCGGAGCCTTCCCTGCGCGGCGAAGAAATACAAAGTGAAGTTTGTCCCGGAAAGGATCATGCCGACTATGATCACGGCCTCGATGGGCGCGGAATCGAAGGCGGCTATCGAGTCCGAGCGGGTCGAGTACCCGCCCGTCGCCACCGTCGTGAAAGCGTGGTTCACCGCGTCGAAAAGCCCCATTCCGGCGAGGAGGAGCGCGGCGGAAATGCCGACGGTGAGGGAGAGGTATATGTACGTGAGAACCTTCGCCGTGTCTTGAATTCGCGGTGTGATGCGCTCCTGTGTCGGGTTCGGCATCTCGGCGGAATAAAGCTGCGTCGCGCCGAAGCCGACTATCGGGGCGATGGAGACGAAGAGGACGATGATCCCGATGCCTCCGGCCCACTGGCTCATGCTCCGCCAGAGGAGGATCGAAGCCGCCGTGTCCTCGGGAACGAGTATCGTCGAGGCTCCGGTCGTCGTGAATCCGGCCATCGAGTCGAAAAAGGCGTTCACCGGGGAGAGAGTCCCGGAGACGGCGAATGGGATCGAGCCGATGGCCGCCACCCCGATCCACCCGAGCGACACGATGAGGAAAACGTCGCGTATCGAGACATACGTGTTCTCGTTCCTTCGCGTGAAATAGAAAAGCACGCCCCCGCCCACGATGGACGCGAACGCGGGAACGAGGAAGATGGGAGCGTTCCCTTCCCCGGTGAAGGCGGCGAATATCCCCGGAACGAGCATCGCCGCTCCGAGCGCGGCGGCGACCACACCGAGGGCGTTCGCTATGACTTTAATATGCACGTCGCTCCGCTCTGGTCGCTTTGCTCCCGGTTATTGGTTGTTGGTTTTTGTATTTGCCAATAATCGCGAGCGACAGCGAGCGACCTCACGATGCGAAGAGTTTTTCGACCTCGTCCACCGCCGACTCGACGGTGAAGATGACCGCGTCGTCGCCCGGCTGGAGGGAGTCGCGGCCCGTCGGGATGATGACTTCCTCGCCCCGGAGGAGCGCGCCGATGATCGCCCCTTTCGGGAAGCTCACTTCGGAGAGGGGCCTCCCGTTGAGCGGACACTTCTCCGGGACTCGAAGCTCGATTATCTCGGCTCCGCCCTCGAGGAGCGCGACGTTCACTATTTCGCCCTTCCGAACGAAGCGGAGGATGGCCTCGGCGGCGAGCATCCTCGGGGAGATCGTAACGTCCACCCCGAGGGCTTCGGAGAGCGGCGCGAACTCGCCCCGGCTGAGGCCCGCGATGGTCCGCCTCGCCCCGAGCCGTCCCGCGTACATCGCCGCGAGGAGGTTCGCCCGGTCGTCTCCCGTGACGGCGACGAAGGCGTCGGCGTGGTCCACTCGTTCCTGGCGCAGGAAATCCTCGGTGAGGGCGTCGGCATGGAGCACGAAGCCGCGCTTCAGTTGCGAGGCTACGACGCGGGCGCGATCCTCGCTCCGCTCGATGACTTTCACGCTCATCTTCGCCTTCTCGAGCGCGAGCGCGAGCCGAAGCCCGATCCTCCCTCCGCCGTATATGACGACGTCCTTCACGGGAGCGGTGTCGGTCGCGGCGGCCCGGACGACCTCGGCGAGCCGCCTCCGGCCGCTTATGAGGAGGACGTGATCCTTCTCCCGAAGCACGGTTCCGCCGCCGGGAACGAGGGCTTCGCCGTCTCGCACCACCCCGACGATGAGGCTTTGCTCCGGGAGTATCACGTCCTTGAGAGCCTGCCCGACTATGGGCGAGTCCTCGTCGAGCGCGACCTCCGCGACCTCGATGGAGTCGTTGGCGAAGTTGTCAATGTTTATGGCGCCGGGAACCATGAGCGCGTCCTTTATCGCCCTCGCCGCCATCTCCTCGGTGTGGATGACGAAATCAATGCCGAGAAGGTCGCGGGCGAGGGGCTCCTCCGGGTCGTAATAATCCGGGTTGTGGAGGCGGGCGACCGTCCGCTCGACGCCTTGCGCCTTCGACGAGAGGCACGCGATGATGTTCACTTCGTCGGAGTTCGAGGAGGCGACGAGGAGGTCGGCCTTCTCGATGCCGGCTTCGGAGAGTGATTTCGGGCTGGCTCCGTTTCCGTGGATGACGAGGGCGTCGAGTTGTTCGGTCGCGGATTGGACGAGGGCTTCGTCCTGTTCGATGAGGACGACTTGGTGGCCTTCCCCCGACAACATCCGGGCCGTCGTGAAACCGACCTCGCCCGCGCCTATGATCACAGTCCGCACCGCCGCGCCTCCCGGAACCTCGACTCGCCAACCCGACGAATGCTACCAGCCGAAGCCCGCCCCGGCTCGCTCGCGAATGAAGCCGAAACCCCGGACTCGGGCGAACGGCCGCGCCGTCGCAAAAGCAGTCCGAACCGCCGCCGGACGGGCGTGGCGGCGGCGCGGCTCGCTTATCCGGCGAGGTATATGAGGGCGAAGATGCCGAGCAAAATCACGACGGAGAAGGCGGCGATGGCGATGAAGAGATCCCGGCCCGCCCCCTCGCTCCGCTGCTTTTGGCTCCGGCTCGTCTTCCTCCGCCGCTCTTTCCTGTTTTGCGGTCTCCTGTTTCGTCCCAACGACACTTTGTCTCACGCTCCCGAAAATTTTCCGGCGGCTCTCCCGGCGACGCACCGCGGATCCGCATTCCCTTCCGCCCCGATTTTACATGTCGAGCGTTCGATGGGCATCATTCCCGAAGCGCGCGATCTCGCATGTCCATACCGCTCGAAATGCCCCGCATTTTCGTGGAGACGACGCGCCGGAAAGGAGCCGGCACGCCAACGGAGCGATGAACGGACGATGCCAAATCCGGTTGATATTCGAGTCTGGTCGAAGAAATCAGCTTCGCTACGCACCCGCGATCTCACGCTGGGAGACGCGACCGGGCCAATCGCGGGGAATGCGGTTGTGATCATTCGGACTCGGCATTGTTTTCCGGGAGATCGCATTCGTCTTTCCCGACCCCGAAGCGAGCGGAACGCGGAACGACGCAACTTTTCCGGTGCCGCCGTGCCGCATCCGAACGCAGAATGCGACGCGAATACCGCGCCCGGCGTATTCGAGAGGCCGTGTCGCTCCACTCCGGGACATCGGCCGACGGCCATTCCACTCCGCGCCCGCTCCACGGGCGGAGACCTCCGAAGTCCCCGGAAAGCCGCGAAAAAGCCGCCAGCCAAAAAGCTGACGGCCGATAAATGCGGTGAGGCGAACCGCTCTATTTCCCGAGCGCGTCCGCCACGAGTTGCGCGACTTCGCTCGGGTTCTCCGCCGCCCGGATGCCCGCTTTGCGAAGGGCGTTCGACTTCGCTTCGGCGGTCGTGTCGCCGCCCGATACGATGGCTCCGGCGTGGCCCATCGTCTTTCCTTCGGGCGCGGTGAAGCCCGCGATGTATGCGACGACGGGGGTGGTCATCTCGGACTGGATGTACTCGGCGGCTCGCTGCTCGGCGTTGCCGCCGATCTCCCCGATCATCACCGCGCACTCGGTCTCCGGGTCGGCCTCGAAGAGCGAGAGGATCTCGATGAAGTCCGTCCCGATTATCGGGTCGCCCCCGATGCCGACCGCCGACGTTTGCCCGATCCCCATCTGCGTGAGTTCGTTGACGACTTGATACGTCAATGTCCCGCTCCGGGAAACCACCCCGACGTTCCCCTCCGCGAAGATGCTCCGGGGCATGATCGAGACGTTCGCCTGTCCGGGCGAAAGCACCCCCGGACAGTTCGGCCCGATGAGGGTGGCATCTTTGAATCGGAGATAGTTCGCCACGCGCATCATGTCGTGGACGGGGACACCCTCGGTGATGCAGCAAACCGTCTTCATGTCCGAGCCGAGCGACTCGAAGATCGCATCCGCGGCGAACTGCGGCGGCACGAAGATGACGCTCGCGTTCGCCCCGGTTTCCTCGACGGCCTCACTCACGGTATTGAAAATTGGAACGCCGCCGTCGGCTGTCTGTCCGCCTTTGCCGGGGGTGACGCCCGCCACGACATTCGTGCCGCTCTCGACCATGCGCCCGGTGTGGAACGCGCCCTCGCGGCCGGTGATGCCTTGAACGAGGAGCTTCGTGTTGTCGTCTACGAGTATCGCCATCGGCTAATTGCCGCCTTTCTTCGCGAGCTCCACGGCTCGCGCCGCCGCGTCGAGCATCGTCTCTTCGGTATGCACGTTCTCCGGTGTGTTCTCCGCGAGGATCTCCCTTCCCTCCTCAGCGTTCGTCCCGTCGAGCCGGACGACGATGGGCAATTTTATGTCCGTCCGCTCCATCGCCGCGAGAAGCCCCTTCGCCACCTCGTCCCCGCGTGTGATCCCCCCGAAAATATTGAAGAAAACACTCCGCACGTTCTCATTCGACGTCACAATGTCGAGCGCGGTGGATATTTGCTCGGCATCCGCGCCTCCGCCCACGTCGCAAAAGTTGGCAGGCTCCCCGCCCGCCTGCGCCACGACGTCGAGCGTGCTCATGACGAGTCCGGCTCCGTTCCCGAGAATGCCGACATCCCCGTCGAGCTTCACATACTGCAAACCCGCTTCCTGCGCCCTTTGTTCTTGCGGGTCGGCCGCCGCCGCGTCATGAAGCTCCGCGATGTCCTTGTGCCGATACAAACTCGAATTATCCACCGTAACCTTCGAGTCGAGGGTGAGGACTTTCCCGTCTTTCGTGACGACGAGCGGGTTTATCTCGACGAGGCTCGCGTCCGCGCCCTCGAAGGCTTTATACAGGTTTTGCAGCGTTTTCCCGAAACTCTTCGCCGTGTCGCCTGACAAGCCGCTCGCGAAGGTGACCTCCCGGATCTGGAAAGGCTGAAGGCCGACGAGAGGGTCAATGTAAAGTCGAACTATAGTTTCGGGCTTTGTCTCGGCGACTTCTTCGATGTCTATGCCGCCTTCGGTGGAGAAGAGGAGGAGGGATTGCTTCTTCTCGCGGTCCACCATTATAGAGAGGTACATTTCGGTTTCGATCTCGGCCCCGCCCTCGACGTATACACGCCCGACGGTGTGGCCTTTTATGTCCATCCCGAGGATTTGATCGGCGGCTTTTTCGGCTTCGTCGGGGCTGTCAACGACTTTGATGCCGCCCGCTTTTCCTCTTCCCCCGGTCAAAACTTGTGCTTTGACGGCGACGGTGCCGCCTATTTCCTCGGTTGCCTTTCTCGCCTCTTCGGGGGTGGTTGCGACCTTGCCCGGAAGGGTTTCCAAACCGTATTCTTTAAGAAGTTCCTTGCCTTGATGTTCGTAGAGATCCAAGTTCGAATGCCCCTTCTCGCGGCCCGCAACGACAGTCGGTGATTATACAGAGAGACCGATGGCGGTTTTATAGAGACCTCGGCCGATTCCACCGCTCACCGTCGGCAGAGAAGAGTTTTATGGCATGATAAGTATGGGTGTCGTAAAATGAGGCACATGTTATTTTTCCCTTTGGGCGGTGGCTCGGGGGGATTTGCCGAAGGAGGTTTGTCGTGCGAGTGATGGCTTATTTGTTTGGGGCGTTCGTCTCTTTCTTCGCGGGGGTCGCCGCTTTCGGTTTCACGGACAACGTTGTCGCGGGGGTATTCGCGGGGGCGGTCGTTTTTCTGGTGGCGGCTTGTCTCGTTCGGTGGCGCGACGACGCCGGAATGCTACGAGGCGACGACGAAGAAAAGGGCCGCGTCCGGAACACGGGTGCGAGCGCGGGCATTTATTCGCAGTCGAGCCACGGCGGAGAATATTTCGACGGCGGCGGAAGTGACGGCGGTGGTGGCGGAAGCTGCTGATTTGCGGTTGAAATTCGTTTCGAGGCCCGGTTTCGAGCCGGGCTTTTTTATGTCTCGGCTCGCGTATACTCCGCGTTCATGGGTCTCGGAACCGCCATAAATGTCGTCGCCGTACTCGTCGGAGGGGGCATCGGAACGCTCGTCGGGGCGAGGCTGCCGGAGGGGATGCGAAGCACGGCGATGGCCGCCATCGGAATCGTCACCCTCCTCGTCGGGGTCTCGAACTTTTTAGAGTTCGACAATCCGCTCGTTCCGCTCGTGAGCGTCGTTCTCGGGCTTGCCGTCGGGGAAATTCTCGGTATCGAAGCCGGGCTGAAAAGGTTCGGAGACTATCTCGAAAAGCGGTTCTCAAAAGGAGAGAGTCCGGTGAGCCGGGCGTTCGTGACGACGAGTTTGTTGTTTTGCGTCGGGCCATTGACGGTGATCGGCTCTTTCGAGGACGGGCTTACGGGGAATTATGAGCTTCTCGCGTTGAAGAGCGCGCTCGATTTCATCGCTTCGCTCACGTTCGCTTCGGTTCTCGGGTGGGGCGTTTTGCTTTCGGCTGGGACGGTGCTTCTCGTTCAGGGCAGTCTGACCATCGCGGCGGGCTTCGTCGAGCCGATCATCACTGAGGCGATGGTTCTCGCGGCTACGGCGACGGGGGGTGTTTTGATCTTCGGCCTCGGGCTTATGCTCCTCGATCTGAAGGAGGTCCGGGTTGCGAACATGCTCCCCGCGCTCGTCTTCGCGCCGCTCCTCGTGGCCGCGTCGCCGTTGTGGCCTTTATAGCCCCACTACTTTGGTAACATCCGTCGTGCCGGAATTCTGATTTGGAAGGAGTGCATCTTTGTGGAGAATGAAAGAGAATGGACGGGGAACGCCATTGACCTTCGGGGGAACCTCGAAGCGTCCGGGGTGCGTGAGATCGTCATCGAGTTCGAGGGCGGCGACTACGACTCGTTCACCTCGAAACTGAACGACGATTTCGGCGCGTACGAACTCCACCAAATGGCCGGGTACATTGACGCCATCATCGGGAGCATATCCAAAGGCCAGAGAAGTTAAGGGGGCATTTTCGTGCATGGCATAAACAGAAAGCAGGATATTCAGGAATCCACCGACGCTCGGGGCGGCGTTCACCGCGTCGTCATCCGGTACTCCGACGGGCGGACGATCACCGTCGTCCCCGACGCGAGGCGGGAGAAGTTCTCCGAGGACGACGCGAAGGAACTGCGGAAGCTCCTCGACAAAGCCTCCACCGAACTCGAATGGGCCGACGTATCCTCCCGACCCACGATGTGAAGTTGGTGAAGCCGGGGGGAGACCTTTATCCGTTGTACCTGTCGTACCGGTCGTAGAAATCCTCGGCGAGGTTCACGCGGTCCCCGGCGAGTTCCCGGCGGCGGAGATCCCACAAAACCTGCAAATCGTGGTCAATGGTTCCGATTCGTGTATGATCCCCGGCCTCGGCGTGATGAGATCCCTCGCGGGAGAGTATCTTCTCCCGCTCCTCGGAAAGTTCTTGTATTTTCGACAAAACACTCTCGGCCATTTTCGTCTCCCGTCGCCTCCGATTCCCGGTTCGGCGGAATTTTACCGGAAAGGAACCATGCTCAAAAAAATCTACCATCTCGGATACGCCGTCGAAGACATCGAGAAGGCGGCGGAGTTTTATCGAGTCCACTTCGGAGCGGAGCCGGGCGAGCCGGAGGAAGTCGCCGAACAAGGCATAAAGGCGACGATGTTCGAGGTCGGTGAATCCATGGTCGAACTCGTCGAACCCACCCGCCCCGACTCCCCCGTCGGAAAGTTCCTCGCCAAGCGCGGCGAAGGCTTCCACCACGTCGCCTTCGAGGTCGAGGACATCGAGAAGTCCCTCGCGGAGCTGAAAGAAAGCGGCGTCGAACTTATTGACGAGGAGCCGCGCACCGGGGCGGACGGAACCCGGATGGCGTTCGTCCACCCGAAGGAAGCATTCGGCGTCCTCACCGAGCTTGTAGAATTGAAAGGCAAATAACACAGCGAGGGAGGCCGCATGGACACCGACAAAAAGCGCGACGAAAACGAACGCCGCACCGAGAGCGGCATCGAAGTCGAGCCTCTCTATAAACCGGGGAATATGAACGGCTTCGACTACGACGAATCCCTCGGAGACCCCGGCGAATACCCGTACACCCGAGGTGTGTATCCGTCCATGTACCGCGGCCGACCGTGGACGATGCGCCAGTACGCCGGGTTCGGAACCGCGAAGGAAACCAACGAGCGTTTCAAATACCTCACCGAGAACGGGCAGACCGGACTCTCGACCGCCTTCGACCTCCCGACGCAGATGGGGCGCGACTCCGACCATCCCCTCGCCGCCGGAGAAGTCGGGAAAGTCGGGGTCGCCATTGACTCGATACTCGACATGCGCGAGCTTTTCGACGGAATATCCCTCGCCGAAGTCTCGACTTCGATGACGATAAACGCGACCGCCTCGACGCTCCTCCTTCTTTATTCGCTCGTCGCCGAGGAACAAGGCGCGAAGCCCGACGAAATAACCGGGACGACGCAAAACGACATCCTCAAGGAATACCTCGCCCGCGGCACGTACATATACCCGCCCGAGCCGTCCATGCGCCTCACCACCGACATGTTCGCGTATTGCGCGAGCGAGCTTCCGAAGTGGAACACCATCTCGATCTCCGGGTACCACATCCGGGAGGCCGGAAGTACCGCCGTTCAAGAACTCGCATTCACCCTCTCGAACGCCATCGCGTATGTCGAAGCGGCGGTCGAGGCGGGTCTCGAAGTGGACGAGTTCGCGCCGCGGCTCTCGTTCTTCTTCAACGCTCACAACGACCTTTTTCAGGAAGTGGCGAAATATCGGGCGGCGAGGCGGATGTGGGCGGCGATCATGAAGGACCGGTTCGGGGCGAAGAGCGAGAAGAGCATGAAGCTCCGCTTCCACACGCAAACGGCGGGTTCCTCATTGACCGCGCAGCAAGCCGAAAACAACATCGTGAGAACGACCGTTCAAGCCCTCTCCGCCGTTTTCGGCGGGACGCAAAGTTTGCACACGAACGCCTTCGACGAGGCGCTCGCCCTTCCGACGGAGCGGAGCGCGAGGATCGCATTGCGTACGCAGCAAATCCTCGCGAGCGAGGGCGGCGTCACCGACACCGCCGACCCACTCGCGGGTTCGTACTATGTCGAGTCGCTCACCGACGCGGTGGAAGAAGAAGCGTGGGCATACATCGAGCGCATAGACGAGATGGGGGGATCGGTATCCGCCATCGAAGAGCGGTACATGCAGCGGGAGATCGAAGACGCCGCCTTCCGTTACCAGCGCGAGGTCGAGAAAGAAGAACGCATAATAGTCGGCATGAACCGCCACGAATCCGACGAAGACCCGGATATGGATCTCCACTCCGTGGACGAGTCCATCCAAACGAGCCAAACCGAACGCCTCTCCGAACTGAAAGAGAGCCGGGACAATCCGGCGGTCGAGAAGTCCCTCGCCCGGATAAAGGCCGCCGCCGAAAACGGAGAAAACCTCCTTTATCCGATGAAAGAAGCCCTCGGGAGCATGGCGACCCTCGGCGAGGTTTCGGACACATTGCGGGGCGTGTTCGGTGAATACCGGCCGTCGTGAGGAGTGGTGATTGGTTTTGCTTTCCACTACTCGCTATTCACCAAGCGAGCGCCTCACCACTCACCGCCCTTCACGGTGATAACATTTCCCGCAGAGAAGGGTTCTTGATCCTATTTGATACACACCCTCACAGGAGGATTCCAAACCGTGGCAAACTGGTTTCGTAGACGAGCGGGGAAGAACGGAAACGAAAACCGCCAAGCCGAGGCGCGGGACTCCGAAAAGCGAGCATCCGAGGCGCGGGCATCCGAAGCACGCGAAGCCGAGGCGCGGGACTCCGGAGCGGGGGAGTCCGGGGGCGCGTTCGGCGATATGGATGGTGAGACGGCGGACAAGCTCGTGGATCGCACACCCCCGCCCGAGGAGCCGGAGGACGGCTCGTTGTCGGAGGTGGGAATTCGGAAGGCATTGAAAGACGTGCGCGACCCGGAGATCGGGAAGGATCTCATCTCGCTGAATATGATCCGGAACGTGGAAATAAACGACTCGTCCGTGACGGTCGGGGTCGCATTGACGACGGCGGGATGCCCGATGAAGCATCGGATCACGACGGACATCGAGGATCGGCTCAAAGAGATCGAAGGCGTCGAGGCCGTCGAGGTTGACTTCGGCGTGATGACCGACGACGACCGCCAAAATCTGATGACCTCGCTCCACGGCGAGGCCGCCGAACTCGCCCCCGCCTTCACCGACGCGTCGAAGACGAGGGTCATCGCCGTCGTCTCCGGGAAGGGCGGCGTCGGGAAAAGCACCGTCGCCGTGAACCTCGCCGCCGCTTTGGATCGGTCGGGGCATTCCGTGGAGATACTCGACGCGGACGTGTACGGGTCGTCCATCCCGGTCATGCTCGGGACGACGGAGAAGCCGAACGTCGTCGAAGGCATCATCTTCCCGATCGAATCCCCGACGGGCTTGAAATTCATCTCGATGGGGAACTTCGTGAACGAGGGACAAGCGATAATCTGGCGCGCCCCGATCGTGAATAAAGCCCTCACGCAACTCATGCGCGACGTTTACTGGGACGAGCCGGACTTCATCATCGTGGACATGCCGCCGGGGACGGGCGATGTCGCGCTCACGGTGGCGCAAATGATCCCGAAGGCCGAAGCCCTCGTCGTCACGACCCCGCAAGCCGACGCCGCCCGCGTCGCCGCGAAGGCCGGGAAGATGGCTGTCCAGGCGCATCTCAAAGTCATCGGGGTGGTCGAGAACATGAGCTATGCGGAATGCCCGGACTGCGGCAAGGAGCTAAAAATCTTCGGTGGCAACGGCGGCGAGTCCGTCGCCGAGGAACTCGACTCGAAGATCATGGGCCGAGTCCCGATCCTCCCGGACGAGACGGGGGAGCCGGGCAACGCGCTTTATCCCGAGGATTCCGCTCCGGGCCGAGCCTTCGAGGAGGTCGCCGAGGCGATATCCGCCACGAAGGCGCGGAAGCGGATGAAGGTTCTTTAAGCGGTTCGCTTGGCGGCGAGCCGCGCACGCTTCGCTAAAAACCAAAAGCCCCGCTTCCATTCCGGAGCGGGGCTTTTCCGTGTTTCGCGGACGAGTTTTGGCGGGCGGCGAAAATCTGAAACGCTCGGTTCGCTCGGCCTCGAACCGCCTCGAACTGCCTCACCATCCCTTCGGCTTCACCGGGCCTTCGGGCCATCCGAGAGGCGGCGGATTGTATGGGGAGAGGGCGATGAGCTTCCTTTCGCGCCACTCGGCGGCGTTCGAGCGGAGCATTTCGGCGATGAGTGGGGATACGAAGTCGTTCGGCTCCGCTTCGCCGAAGGCGTGGATGGCGAAGTCCCGGAGCCACGGCGCGGCGCGGAGGTATGCGTATATCTCATCTTCCTCCATTCCGTCCTCGAGCATGAGGGCGTATGCGAAGATTCGTTTGCATGCGTGCCACACCGCCCTCTCCGGCTCTTCAAGCCACTTTTCGTACCTCGCGCGGGCCGCCTCGATGGCGGATTTCGCGTCGGTGGTCGCCTCTCCGTGGCCCGATGCGGCCCACGCTATTTTCAGCCCGGCGAGGCGGTCGAGCGACTCGATGGCGCGTGAGGCCCCCCCGACCCCCTCCCGGAACGGGTTGAGCCACGCCACGTCGTCGGAGTGGAAAAGGTCGCCGCCTATGAGGACCCGATCCTCATGCGAATAAAGCGATATGTGTCCCAAAGTATGACCCGGCGTCTCGATGACTTCGAGGCTCACGCCGCCGGCTTCGACCCGGTCCCCGTCCGAGAGATGGCGCGTGACGGTGTACGGCTCCATCGGCTGCGCGAGCCACTCCGCCGTGCACGCCTCCGGGTCGCGGCGATTCACAAGCCCCGCTTCCCACCGGTGCGCCGCGATGGGCGTTCCGTACTCGCTCTGGAAAAAACTGTTCCCGCCCGCGTGGTCGCAGTGAAAGTGGGTGTTCACGATGAGCGTCACGCTCTCCGCCGGAAAGCCGGACTGGCGGAGGATGTGCCGCGTCTCCGCGATGTCGCCGCCGAACCCCGAATCCACGAGAACCGGGCGATCCCCTTTAATCAGCACCATGTTCGCGCTCGGGAAACTCCGCTGGAAAAACACGAACGGCTCCGGCGCGACGCTCACAGGCGAACCCCCGAAGCCCATTCAAACGCATCCTCCATCCGATCATCCCCCCAGAAAAGCTCGCAGTTTCCAACAACGAAACTCGGCGCCCCGAAGATTCCGAGGTTCATCGCACGCTCAGTTTGCCTCTTCAAACCCGCTTTGTTTTCGGGGGTTCGACCGGCTTCGATCCACGCCTCCGACTCCCCGAGGGAGGCGAGTATCTTCCCGATCACGGCTTCTTCGGAGATGTTTTTGTCGTCGGCGTTCCAATCCTCGCCCGCCCCGAAGACCGGGCGCAACGGCGAGATTGTACGCGCTTTCGCAATATGCTTTTGAGCGAGGTTCTGCGCGGATAACGATTTCGATGACCTCGCGCAGAGTTCGTCCGTTCGGCGACGAGACTTCCCCGGCTCGCCGTGGATGGTGGGTGCGGGGTCATTTGTTGAGGACATCCACGAGTTCTTGCACGGAGTCCACGCTTGCCTTGAGTTCCGACTTCTCCTCGTCGGAGAGCTCGAGTTCGATGATGTCCTCGATCCCTTTCGCCCCGAGCTTCGTCGGAACGCCCACGAAGAGGTCGCTCACACCGTACTCGCCTTTCAAAAAAGCGGCGCACGGAAGGACTCGCTTTTGGTCGAGGAGAATGGAATCCACCATCTCCACCGAGGCCGCCGACGGCGCGTAAAACGCCGAACCCGTCTTCAAAAGGCCGCCGATCTCCGCCCCGCCATCTCGCGTTCTCTGTACGATGGCCTCGACGCGATCGGATGCCATGAGCTTCGAGATCGGAACCCCGGACACGGTTGCGAGGCTCGGCAATGGAACCATCGTGTCGCCGTGGCCGCCGAGGACGACGGCACTCACGTCGCGCACCGAGACCCCGAGTTCCTGCGCGATGAACGTCCGGTACCGTCCGGTGTCCAAAATCCCGGCCATCCCGACGACGCGCTCGCGGAGGAAGCCGCTCGTTTCCAAAGCGACGTGGCACATCGCGTCGAGCGGGTTCGCGACGATGACGAGGATCGCGTCCGGCGAACGCTCGACGATTTCCTTCGTCACGCTCCCGACGATGTTTTGGTTCGTTTCCAAAAGGTCGTCGCGGCTCATGCCGGGTTTCCGGGGGCTTCCGGATGTGATGACGACGACGTCGGAGCCGGATGTCTCCTCGTAGTCGTTCGTGCCGACGACGTTCGAGTCGAAGCCGTATATGGGGCCGCTTTGGAGGATGTCGAGGGCTTTTCCCTGCGGCAAACCCTCCACGATGTCAACGAGGACGATGTCCGCGTAGTTTCGTTCGGCGAGTCTTTGTGCGGTTGTGCCTCCGACGTTGCCCGCCCCGACGACCGTAACCTTGCTTTTTGCCATGCTTCTCCCTCCGTGGAATTGGCGAATCTCCGGCGAATGATAAGTTAATCCGCTCGCTTTTGCCGGGGTATATCGTCGGCGGCGTGTGCTATAAGAAGTGTATGATCGAACACAGTCACGATTCGCCGCCGCGACCGAAAGAGCTTCCCCGCACCGACGTCGGATACGCCCTCATCTCCGACCCGGCGCTCGAAAAGATACTCATGGTTTGCAACCGCCGCGCGTCCGGGCTTTCATGGAGCCTCCCCGGCGGCTCCCGCGAACCGGGCGAAACCCTCGAAGAAACCGTCGTGCGCGAGACGCGCGAGGAGACGGGCCTCCACGTCGTCGTCGAAGGCATCGTCGCCGTCGGGGAGAGGCTCCGGAACAGCCACGTCCTCATCGCCACCTTCGTCGCGAAGACCGTCGGCGGAAGAGCCTCCCTCCAAAAAGACGACGAGGAAGTCGTCAAAGTCGAGTGGGCGCCCTTCGATGTCGCCGACACCCGGATGCCGTGGTATCCGGGCGGAGTCCGCGTCCTCCTCGAAGGCCGCGGAGCCGTTCATTACAGCGAGTTTCTTTTTTGATGGACGTCTCCGAAGCCATAACGAGCCGGAGGAGCATCGGGAGAGTGACGCATGAACCCGTCCCCCGAGAGACGGTCGAGGCCATTCTCGAAAGCGCGATCCACGCCCCGAACCACAAAATTACCGAGCCGTGGCGCTTCCACGTCTTCGCCGGAAAAGGCCGCGGCGAACTCGCCAAAGCCCGGGCCGAAGTCGCCCGGATAATGGCCGGGGAGGAGCGCGAAGACGAAGAACTCGTGAAAGGCCGGATCAGCCGCGAGAGGAAGAAAGCTTTCCGCGCCCCCGTCGTCATCGCCGTCATCTCGAAGGCCGGGCGCGACGAGGTCGAGACGGTGGAGAATTACGCGGCATGCTCCGCCGCCGTCCAAAACATGCAATTGACCGCCCACTCCCTCGGACTCGGGGCGATGTGGCGAACCGGCCCGGTCGCGTACCACGAGCACATGCGAGAGTTCTTCGGCCTCGAAGAAGGCGACCGGATCGTCGCGTATCTTTATGTCGGATACCCGGATCTCTCCGAGACGAGGCGAAGGCGCGAGCCATTCGAGCAAATGACGACATGGCACGAAGGATGAGGTCGCTCCGCCTTCGGCTCCGCTCCGGTAATTGGCGAAAACTCAAAACCAAAAACCAAAAACCGGAGCGACCGAAGGGAGCGGCAAGCGAAGCGACCCATCGTTTCCAGCGACTTTCGGGCGGGTATCACGCATGGACGGGAAATGAAACGCACTTCGAGACTTCGAGGAGGTGGCTATGGGAAGATTGCTCAGGCGGTTGCTGATTTTGGCGGCCCCGATAATCTGGAAGAAGTTCCGCGAGAACCGTAAACGCAAGAAAGAGGGTGAACGCCGCTAATTTTCCAGCGGGGTCGCCTCGAAGTTTTTGCCGGACTTCCGGATTTTGACGAGGCAATCCTTCGGCTCGTGGTAAAGGATGACCGGGGCGTTCCTTTTCTCGGCCTCGGAGAGAACCTCGATCCGGTTCCGGCGGGCGGCCTCCGGGTCAGTGTCCACCCCGGCTATGATGTCCGGGTCGAGGAATATTTTGCTCGGGGCGAGGTCGGCTGTGAAGAGCGCCTCGCTCCCGTCGATCCACACGATTTGATGCCCCTCCGAATGACCCGCCCGAACCTCGACATATATTCCTTTCGCCACCTCCCCATCCCCGTCCACAAGCTCGACCCACCCTTCTTCGACGCCCTTTTCGAGGGACTTCACCGCGAGGTTTCTTCCGTCTTCCTCGGGCATGTTTTTCGCTTCTTCGAGTGCGCCTCTTTGCGCGTATATCGTCGCGTGGGGGAAGCTCGGCGGGTTTATCGCCCATCCGACGTGGTCCGGGTCGAGGTGCGAGAGGACGACGTGGGTGACGTCCTCCGGCGAGTTCCCCGTCTCCTCGATCGCTTCGAGAAGCGTCTTCTCGCGCCGGAGTTCGTAGCGTCCTTCGAGGGTTTCGGGGACGCTCTCTCCGAAGCCCGCGTCGAGGAGGACGAGTTCGCCGTCGTCTTCTCCGAGGGATTCTATGAGGACGGCGTGCATCGCGCCCCGGATACGCATCTTCCGCCCGCCCGTGTCGCCGAGAATATTGCCCGCGTCGGTGATGAAAAGTCCGTCCTCGAGGACATGGACTCGCTTCGATTTCGTCTCGAACGCCGCTTTCTTCGCCAAATCGTTAAAGCCTCCGTGGTGTGTGGACGATCATAAGACAACCATTTTATGGCCGCGCGCCACGCTATGGCGGCGGGAGGCCGGAGATGAACGAGGAAAATAGTTCATTCGGAGTATGGTGGATGGTTCGCGGAGCGGGCATAATGCGCCGGAGTCGGACTCACAGGAGAGGAAAAGGTCGAGGAGAAAACATGTCCCGTTTGAAGATAGCCACGATCCCATTAGCCGCCATGTTTCTGTTTTTCTTCGCCGCCTCGGGCATGGCGAGCGCGGACACGTCGTATGACACCGACGAACGAAGGTTCCTCGAACTCATAAACGAGTACCGCGCCCAAAACGGAGCCGGCCCGCTCGTCCTCTCCGACGACCTCACCGTCGCCTCCGAGCATCACAACGAGGACATGGCCGAATACAACTTCTTCGCCCACGACACCGTCGGAAGCTCCCGGTACCCCGCCGGCTCCGAGCCGTGGGGCCGGATGGCCGCCGAAGGCTACGACCACAATACTTTCAAAGGCGAAAACCTCGCCGTCGGATACGAGAGCGTCGAGGAGGTTTTCCAGGCGTGGAAGGACTCCCCGAGCCACAACACCGCGATGCTCGACCCGAATTACAAAGTCGTCGGAGTGTCGCGCATGCAAATTTCCGGCTCGACGTTCGAGTGGTATTGGACGACTGACTTCGGAGGCTTCGTTGACGCCTCCGCCCGAACCGCCGAAGACGAGCCGGAAGACCCTCCAGCCCCGGAGCCGCCGACTCCGCCGGAGCCGAGGAACCTCCTGGAAAATAGTGGATTCGTGGATCAGGAAGCCGGGTGGGAGCAGTGGGCGATGGACGGGGCGATGCTCATTCTCAAGGGCGAGTTCGCGAGGCTCGGCGGATACGATGACGGCGTGGACGAGCTTCGCCAGGAAGTGAGGATCACAGACGGAGCGAGGCTTTCGTACAGCGTCAAGGTCACGACCGAAGAGAGCGCGCCGTTCGGCGACCGGATGACCGTCCGGCTCACCGACGAGGATCGCACAGAGGCGACCGTCCTCAAACGCTATACGGGCGAGGACGCCGGGGAATGGCGCCGCGAAACCATAGACCTCTCCGAATACGCGGGCGAGACGGGATACCTCAGCTTCGCCGCCGGAACCGACGAGGACGGCCTCACGAACTTCTATCTCGACAACGTCCGCCTCGTCGGGTGAGAGCGGCTCGCCTTCGGCGAACCCGCGCTCGTCAGCATTTCAGCCGGCCAGCTTTTCAGCGGAAACAAGAAGCCGAGGGCGAAAACGCTCTCGGCTTTTTCCTCGGATTATTGCGGAGCGCCGCCTCGCCAAACGTGTATCCAATCTTTGTTTGCCTCTCGTTCTCTTTGCCGGTCCCGAGCTTCGTCTCGCTTTTTATCCTTCTCCGCTCTTTCCCGGATGTGTTCGTCGAGACGCTTTCCCTCCTCGGCCTTTTTCTGTGCCATCGCTTTCCGTGCCGCCCTCCGCTTGGCTTTTTGGGTTCGATTCATTTCATCCTCCCTCGTCTTCTTTCCATTCGTGTGGAACATTCATCATATTAAAAGGGATGGACGGAACCTTCATCCCGCACCGACGCTTTCGGCGAGCGCGGCTCCTCGGCGGAGTATTTCCTGAAACCCGACGCCCGAAGCCCCGAGCGTTTTAGCGGTTCGCGGCCTCCCGTATTACTTCCTTCGCGGCGGTGGCGAGAGCCTTCGGGTGCTTGAGCATGTGGTATATCGGCTCGTCTCCGGTGAAGCTGGCGATGAGGGTCCGGCGGGCGCCTTCGTCGGTTTCACAGGCTTTGAAGATGGGATCGAGCATTTGGAGATTCGGGACGAGGTTCACGAGCGCGTGTCCGGAGACGTGTTCTTTCGCCCGCTGATGTTTTAGCTGCTTTTCGTAGCCGGAAAGTGTCGAGGCTGAGAAGTCGTTCCTCGCATGTGCCTCGTGCGCCCATGAGGCGGCGAGGCGGCCCGATTCGATGGCGTATCCGACGCCCTCGCCGCTTATGGGGTGGATCATGCTCGCCGCATCCCCGACGGTCATTATTCCCGCGCCGTATCGCTTCGCGCCCCACATGCCCATTTTGAGCGACCAGCTTTTCGCCGGGCCTTCCGGCTCGGCGTTCTCGAGCCACGCCTTCATCCTCGGCTCTTCGAGGAAACGGTCGTAAAAGTCTTTCAAGTTGCGGCCTGTTTTGGCGAGCGCCTTCGTTGAGACCCCGGCTCCGACGTTCGCGGTTCCGTCCCCGAGATAGAAAACCCATCCGTATCCGGCGTGGTCTTCGTTCATGTCCCTCGTTATGAAAACCTGGAGATCCTCTTTGTTCGGGCCGTCCACGTTCTTGAAATATTGCCTCCGTGCTACGGCGTTCTGATGGACTTTCATGCCTTCTCCGGCGAAGCCCCCGACGCCGTCCGCCGCGATGACGAGCGGAGCCTCGAAGCGGAGTTCCCCGTCGCCGTTCTCGGCGGCGACGCCCGCCACGGCTCCGGCGGAGGAGCGGAGGAGCTTCGTCGCCCGTATTCCCTCGCGGAGTTCGGCTCCGGCGACCTTCGCCCGCTCCGCCAACTTCTCGTCGGTTTCCTCGCGGCGGGCGACGTATCCGGTGGGGCCGTGGAGGGTGGGGGGGACGCTTTGGCGGAAGAAGGCGGTGTCGGTGTACATCGAGAAGCCGGAGAATTTGCCGTGGTGGGGCTCGTCGAGCCAGTCGCCGAGTCCCATGAGGCGAATCTCCTCGGCGGCGTGGGGCATGAGGCCGTCGCCGCATGGTTTGTCGCGGGGAAAAGTTTGGCGGTCGAGGACGAGGGTGGAAAGTCCGGATCGGGCGGCGTGGTATGCGGTCGCCGCGCCGCCCGGCCCCGCGCCTATGACAATGAGATCGTAACCGTTCGGCATCCCGCTCCTCCTCGTGTATGACAGAATATCCGACGGATTATAACTTTGGAAAAGACCGGGAGGAGAGGCGAATGGCCGTTGACAGGGAACGCCCCGCACGCTACGAAGTCGGGGGGAGGGCCGCGCTCAAAGCTACCGGGCAGCCCGTGGAGATCCTCGAAGTCCGCCGTGGCGAGTTTGTGCCGGACTTCGTATACAAAGTCCGCATCCTCGCCGAGAAGCCCGCGAGGCCGTACAACCTTTCGGTTCCGGAGCATGACTTGTCGGACGGGTAAGGTTGAAGGCGGCGGGTTTCAGGAAAGACGGAAGCCGATGGCCGACGTATGTTCGCCGCTCGGTTTTACGCGAAGGACGGCCTTTTCGCAAAATGAGCGCGTTCGGGTCGAGTACGGCTCTTATGTCCGGCGATCCTCGCCGTCGCGCTCCCGCCTCCATCGCCTCCTCGTCGGAGGGAGGCTCGATGCCGTTCTCTTCTTGCCACCGGGCGACTTCCTCGAAGTATTCCCGCAATGTGCCGGCCGACTCGAAGCACGCGGGAGTCGCGTGGATTTTGCGCTCTCCGCGATTCGCGCCGGAGGCGTCGGACGCGAAACGGCTCCGGAGGCTCAGAAAAATCCCCACCGCCTCTTCGAAAACCGCGCGAGATTTCGCGCGCAGACCGGAGAAGTTCGCCGTTTATTTCCGTCCGCTCCGTTTCCATTTCATAAACCTCCGCCCATGTCTTCGCACGCCGGAGGCTATTTCGTGACGCTCATGTATGCCACGTCCACGAGCGGAACCCCGGTCTCCGACGCTCTTTCGACGGCGTGCGACAACGCTTCGGCGGCGATGCCGGGGTCGGGGAAGTGGCCGTCGAGGAGGCGGGCGGCGCGGGCTATTTCGTAAAACGAGAAGCGGCGGCGTTCTCCGGTGAGGCGGTACACGGCTTCGAGGACTTCGAGGCGGAGGGAGATGAGTTGTTCGAGGCGCCAACGGATCTCATCCACCGTGAGGCTCATGGTCTGGTAAAGGCGGGCGATCTCGGCGATCTGAACGAGCGTCGCCGAACGCTTCGAGAGCCGCGATATCGAGTTCTCGTCGAGATACCTTCTCGTCGTGATGCGGGCGAGCGAGAGGCGCCCTTCCTCGTCGCCGTATTTCGGGAGCGGCCGGAAGCCCTCCCCCCCGGTGGCCTGCCCGAGTTTGATCTCCTCGCCGTCCGCGAAGGCACGGGGCATGTGGCCCCCGGCGTAATACGAAACTTGGTGGGCCATCCGTTCGAGGATGCGGCGGTCGCCGCCGCTCCGGATCTCGACCCACCTTCGGACGGTCGCGTTGTATAGCCTTTCGAGGGCGCGCCACGTCGCGTCGCCGCGGAGGTCCATCTCGCCCGGGCGCTCGCTCACGACGGATATGGAGACGTCCGGGAGATCCTTTTTATATGCCTCCCCGATGGCGGCGAGAAGCTCCTCGAACTCCTCGTCCACGGCGCCGGAGAGGTATCGGCGGCGCTCGGCGGGAAGCACGTACATGAGGCGGCTTTTTATTCGCCGCTCTTTGCCTTCGGCGGCTTTGAGTCGGTCTATGGCCTCGTAGAGTTCGCGGCGGCGGGTGTATACGAGGGCGGTGAGTTCGGCGACCTCCGGGTCGGAGGAGTCGGTTTCGGCCCACGCCTCGTCGCGTTCGGAGGATGCGGCTTCGTGGGTGTTCTCGGCCCGGACGACGGCGCGTTCCTCGGCCTCGCGTTCGCGTTGCGCTTCGCCGAGTTCCCTTTCGAGGTTCTCGATCGTTGACGACATGATTTATCTCCCATCCCATCGGACGAACATGCCCGAAGACCCATTTTAGCAACCCGTGTTGCGCGGCGACGCGCGAAGGTTTAGATTTCAATCGGAAAGCGGAGCAAAAAGGAGCGTGGACATGGACTTCAATACGGGTACCTCGGGAGCGGGCGGCCCACCGCCACCGCCGCCGAGCCAAAGCGGCCCCTCGACAGGCGGCACCTCCGGAGAATTCAACCTCTCCGACCCGGTGCAAAGTTTCATAGCGACCGTGCGGGGCGTGGTTCTCGATCCGGTCGGGTTCTTCCGGGGGATGAAGAAGAGCGGGGATTTCGTGGGGCCGCTTGTGTTCACTTTGATCTGCGCCGCCGTGGGCGGACTCATAGCCGGGGTGCTTTTATTCTTCTTCAGCCTGATTTTGGGCGACTTCGGCGGAGCTTTCTTTCAGCTCATCCTCCAGCCCATAGGCTATGTGGTCGGCGGGATGATCGGCTTGTTCATCGGGGCGGGTGTGATCCACCTTTTCGCGATGCTCCTCATAAAGCCGAACGCGGGCTTCGAGGCGACTTTCCGGGTCGGGGCATACCTCGGCGCTCTTTATCTCGTTAGCTGGCTGGCGGCCATCCCGCTGCTCGGGCTTCTCCTTTTCATCCCGCTTACGATTTGGTACGTCGTGCTCGGCGTCCTCGGCATCCGCGAAGCCCATTCGACGACTACGGGACGGGCCGCGGCGGTTGTGCTCATCCCGATGGCGGTTCTCTTTTTGTTCGCCATCATCGTCGTCGGACTCATTGGGGCCGCGGTCTTCTTCGGCACGCAGCAAAGTTTCTAACCCGGACCTCTTCATACCGGGCGCGGAGTCGAAAACTTCCGCGCTCTCCTTCGCCCATCCCTTCGCTCACTCCCCGACTCGAATCGCTATACTAGCCGCAGTCAGCGAATAGAGGGAGATGGCGGCATGGCGCACACGGTTACTTTGATACCCGGGGATGGAATCGGCCCGGACCTCACCGATTCTGTGAAGACAGTCATCGAGGCTCTCGATGTGGATATCGAATGGGAAATCGCCGAAGCCGGCGAGACGGTGATGGAGAAGGAGGGAACCCCCCTCCCCGAATCCGTGCTCGACTCCATCCGAAAGAACAAAGTCGCATTGAAAGGGCCGCTCACCACGCCCGTCGGGACGGGTTTCCGCTCGGTGAATGTCGCGCTTCGGAAGGAACTCGATCTTTATTCGAACGTCCGCCCGAGTCTGAGTTTGCCGGGCATCGAGACTCCGCACCAGAATATTGACATCGTGCTTTACCGCGAGAACACCGAGGATTTGTACGCCGGGGTCGAGCATATGGTCGGCAAGCACGCGGCCGAGTCCATCAAGATCATCACCCGCGAAGGTACCGAACGCCTTTGCCGGATGGCTTTCGAGCGTTCGAAGGAGCAAGGACGGAAGCACATCACCGTCGTTCATAAGGCGAACATCATGAAGTTCACGGACGGGCTTTTCCGGGACGTTTTCTATGAGGTCGGCAAGGAGTACGAGAACGACTTCGAGGAGATCGACGACCGCATCGTGGACAACATGGCGATGCAACTCGTGATGAAGCCGAACATGTACGATGTTCTCGTATGCCCGAACCTTTATGGCGACATTCTCTCCGACCTCCTCGCCGGACTCACGGGCGGCCTCGGGGTGGCTCCGGGGGCGAACATCGGGGATGGGATCGCGCTCTTCGAGCCTGTCCACGGTTCGGCTCCGAAGTATGCGGGGCAGAATCGGGCGAATCCTTTGGCGACGTTGCTTTCGGCGAGGAATATGGTTGACTACCTCGGTTATACGGACGAGTCCGAGAGGATGCAAAAGGGCATCGAGAAGGCTCTCTCGAAGCCGGAGACTCGGACGAAGGATCTCGGCGGCACGGCGGGGACGACGGAGTTCACCGAGGCGATAGTCTCGAATCTGTAACGCCTTTCCGACTCGGACGGTCTATAAATGGTGTCTGCGTAGTACGAAGAACGGAGAAGACAAGTGCGTATTCTGGTTGCCGGAGGCGATGGTTTTTGTGGATGGCCGACTGCGTTGTACCTTTCGTCGAGGAGCCACACAGTCGCCATAGCCGACAACCTCGCCCGCCGCGACTGGGACGCCGAACTCGGCACCGAGTCTTTGACCGAAATATCCTCTCTCGACGACCGCGTGTCGCGCTGGAAAGAAGTCTCCGGCAAGGAAATCTCCACCTTCGTCGGCGACCTTTGCGACGAGGACTTCGTCTATTCGATGGTGGAATCCTTCGAGCCGGAGGCTTTCGTCCATTTCGGCGAGCAACGAAGCGCGCCGTATTCCATGATCGACCGTCATCACGCCGTCTTCACACAGACGAACAACGTGGTCGGGAACTTGAATATCATGTTCGCGATTCAGTCTCTCGTCCCGGATTGCCACCTCATAAAACTCGGGACGATGGGGGAGTATGGAACTCCGAACATAGACATCGAGGAGGGTTGGATCGAGATCGAACACAAGGGCCGGAAGGATACCCTCCCTTTCCCGAAACAGCCCGGAAGTTTCTATCACCTCTCGAAAGTCCACGACTCGCACAACATCATGTTCGCGCGCCGCATATGGGGCATGCGGGCGACCGACCTAAATCAAGGCGTCGTATACAACGTCGAGACGGACGAGACAAGTTCGGATCCCGTCCTCGCGAACCGGTACGACTATGATGGTGTTTTCGGCACGGCTTTGAACCGCTTCATCGCGCAGGCGGCGAATGGGAATGACATCACGGTTTACGGCGAGGGCGGGCAGACGCGGGGCTTCATAGACATCCGGGACACGGTTCGGTGCATCGAGATAGCCGCCGAGAATCCCGCCGAGGCGGGGGAGTTCCGGGTTTTCAACCAGTTCACCGAGCAATGGTCGGTTTTGCAACTCGCGAAGCTCGTCGAGAAGGTCGCGAAAACCCTCGACCTCGATCCGAGGCTCACTCATCTCGAAAACCCTCGCGTTGAGAAAGAGGCTCACTATTTCAAGGCGGCGAACACGCGGTTGATCGACCTCGGTTTGAAACCGCATCTTTTGACGGAGGAGACGGTTGAAAAGTTGCTTCTCGTCGCGCTGGAGAACCGGGATCGCATCCATCCCGAGACGTTCGAGGCTCGGGTGAACTGGCGCAGTCCACGGTACAAATAGCGGACACGGCGACCGGAGAGTTCCCACACACCTTTTGCGTATCGCGTTCATCACCGAGACTTTCCTCCCCGCGACCGACGGCGTCGTGACGCGGCTCCGCCATACGATAAAGGAGCTTCGGCGGATGGGGGATGAGATTTTGATCATCGCGCCGAAGTATGGTGAGGGGCCGGGGTTTTACGAGGGCGCTCCGATATACCGGGTTCCCGCGGTGCCGTTTCCGCCGTATCCACAGATAAAGCTCGCTCCCGCGCTTCCGGGGGTCGGGCATGCGCTCATGGGTTTCAAGCCGGATCTCATCCACGCCGTGAACCCGGTCGTGCTCGGGCTTGGCGCACCGTACTTCGCCCGGCGGCTGGATGTCCCGCTCGTCGCCTCATACCACACGAACATCGCGCAATACACGAGCTTTTATAAACTCGGGTTTTTGACGCGGGCGGCTCGATGGTACACGAAGCGGCTCCATAACCGGGCGGAGATCAACTTATGCACCTCGATGTCCACCGCCAAATACCTCGAGAGCGAGGGCATAAAGAGCGTCCGCGTTTGGCCGCAAGGCGTGGACACCGAACGTTTCGCCCCAAAGAAGGGGTCGGAGTGGTGGCGGAATCGCCTCTCCGGCGGCCATCCGGACGAGAATCTTCTTCTTTACGTCGGTCGCCTCGCCCCCGAAAAGGACATCGGCCGTTTGAAAAGGGTTCTCGAACGGCTCCCCGGAACACGGCTCGCCATAGTCGGCGACGGCCCGGCGAGGCGGGATCTCGAGAACGAATTCGCCGGGACCCCGACGACTTTCCCCGGACTTCTTTTGGGCGAGGAGCTGGCGGCGGCGTACGCCTCGGCGGACGCATTCGTCTTCCCCTCGACGACCGAGACGCTCGGGATGGCGATGATCGAAGCTCTCGCCTCCGGCCTCCCGGTCATCGCCGCGCGCGGCGGAGCCACCCACGAAGTCGTCGCGGACGGCGAGGAGGGCTTCCTTTACGAGCCGGACGACGACGGGAGCCTCGTGAAAGCCGCACGCCGAATCTTCGAGGAAGATGACCTCCGGGAAAGGCTTTCCTCCGGGGCGAGAAACTCCGCGGAGGAGCGAGATTGGGCATCCTCGACGCGGGCTCTGAAAAGTTATTATGAAGAAGCGGTCGGCTCGAAAGCGGTCGGCTGACGATGGGCAAGAAAAAGGAGAAGCTGAAAAAGGGGGGTGCGCGGTTCTCGAAGTTTTCTGTCGTCGGGGGGGTGAACGCGGCGGTGGACATTGGGGTTTTGAATATTCTTTTGGTTCTCGGACCGACGCGCGAGACCACGACGATAGTTTTGTACAACGCGGTCGCGCTCGTCTTGGCGAACGTGAACAGTTATGTGTGGAATTCTTTGTGGACGTTCCGGGGGCGGGCGGCGTTCGATTCGTATCAGACGATGACGTTCCTCGGGCAGGCTCTCATAAACATCGGGGTGAGCAGCTTGCTTTTCTACATCCTCGTGAGGCCCGTCATGGTGAACACGGAGGTGTCGGCGTATGTGGCGGGGAACGTGGCGAAGGTGGTTTCGATATCGGTGGCTTCGACGATAAGCTACTTCCTCATGCGGTACCTCGTGTTCTCGAACAAGCGTCCGTTGAAGGGGTCGAAGGAACGCTTGTAAGGGGGAAAAGGGCGTGCTAAATTACGCATCGGCAAATGCGGAAGTAGCTCAGCTGGTAGAGCATCACCTTGCCATGGTGAGGGTCGCGGGTTCGAATCCCGTCTTCCGCTCCGGTCGCGGGCCTGGCGGAATTCCGGCGGCATGGCCGAGTGGTTAGGCGAGGGTCTGCAAAACCCTTCACCCCGGTTCGATTCCGGGTGCCGCCTCTCGGGGAAGCCGGGTTTTTGGGGCGATTAGCTCAGCGGGAGAGCACTTCCTTGACGTGGAAGGGGTCAGTGGTTCGATTCCACTATCGCCCACCAACAGAAACCGCTTAGATATGCGGAATGCTCGCGGTAAACGAAAGCCCCCGATTCTCGCCGGGGGCTTTTTGATACCACGCTGATACCACCGGGGATTATCCGAGGGCTTCACCCATAGCGTCGGCGGCTTCTCCTCCCATGCCGGGGAGCATGTGGGAGTACGTGTCGAGGGTGATCGCCACCCGAGCGTGTCCGAGGAGTTCCTGGACGAACTTCGGATGTACGTTCTTCGAGAAGAGGAGGGACGCGCACGTGTGCCGGAGGTCGTGGAAGGTGATTTGAGGCAGCCCGGCGGCCCGTAGCAGCGGGATGAACGACCGCTGGCGAAGGTTCGAGGGGTTTATGAGGCCGCCGGACTCTCCGGCGAAGACGAGTCCTCGATCCTGATACAAGCTTCCGACCTTCAACCGCTCTTCGACTTGCCTCGCCCGGTGCCGTTTGAGGGCTTCCACCGCTCCCGGTGTGAGGCGCACGGTGCGGCGGCTCGCCTTCGTCTTCGGCTCCCCGAGCGCGAGTCCCTTCCCGCCCCCGGTGCGCGCGAGCGTTCGGCGCACACGCACCTGGGGAACCCCGGCCTCGAGGTCTACATCGTCCCATTTCAACCCGAGCAACTCGCCGCGCCTCATCCCGGTGTGTAAGGCGAGTACGTACAGGGCTTCGAGGCGGTTATCCTTCGCCGCCCCGAGCAGCAGCCGGGCTTCGTCGGCGGAGAGGGGCCGCATCTCCTTTGTGGACGGCGTGGGAGCCTTCACGCCGTCTGTCGGGTTGCGGGGTATCAGGTTCCACCTCACGGCCTGCGAGAGAGCCTTGTGGAGCACGTGGTGGATCTTCTGGACCGTCGAGCCGGAGAGTCCCGAGTCGAGGCGCCCCCGGTAGAAGCTCTGTAGGTGCATCGCGTTTAGGTTGGAGAGCTTCACTCTCCCGAGCGCGGGCTTCATGTGGACGCGAACGAGGCATTCGTCCCGGTAGTAAGTTGACTCCCTTACCGAGCCTCGCACAGCATCCGAGAGCCAGCGATCCATATACGCGCCGACGGTCAGGTTCTGGTCGTCGTAGACGATCCCTCTGGCCGCGTCGCCGCGTGCCTCGGCCAGCTTCCGCTCGACCTCCTTGTACTTCTTGCCGTAGATAGTCTTCCTCTTCGGGCCGTCCGGGGTGTGGATCGTGTAGCGTCCTACATA
>JACDAJ010000229.1 GCA_013695475.1 Rubrobacter sp.
GCCTTCCGCCACGCCCGACGCGCCGCCCCGAGAACCCGCACGGCGGGGGAGAGCATCGGGAGGTCGAGTTCCGTCAGGTACTCGCCGGGCGCGAAATAGCTCGCGTGCGAACCCGCCGCCGAATATATGACGGGGTGTCCGTTTTCTTTGTGGAGCTCCGGGTCGTCCCATCTCCGGCGGAGGTCGTCGCCGGAGAAATCGTGGGAGGAGTATGCCGCCCATTCCGGGATGGTCTCGTCGCCGTCCTCGTACAAATATATGCACGCCATCTCCCAGTCGGCTTCGTGGTCGTTCACGCCGAAGAAGCCGCTTCGCCAGTCGTTGAAAGCGTGGAAAAACCAGTATTGGCATGCGACCCAGCCGTCCCTCCGAACGACGCGCCCGTAATAAACATGCTCGTCGCGCCCCTCCATCCGCTCGTGGGCGATGAGCGCCGCCGCCGCCGTATCCCCCGAAACCCGCCCCCGAACGAGAAGCGTGAGCGAAAAAAGCACGTCGAGGAGGCGCGGAATATACCCGACGCGGGCGAGCCTCCCGCGCCCGGCCCGAAAGCTCTTCTCCTTCCCTTCCTTTCGCTCGGCCCGGCGGCGGTCGAATTTGTACGCGGCGAGTTCGGCGACGTTGAGCGGGTCAATGAACTTCAGGAAATGCCTCGCCCCGGAGTCGTCGTGGCGCATCTCGGCGAGCTTGTCGAGGGTGAGTTCGCCCTCGGCGGCGAGGCGCACCGGCTCCTCGTCGGGCATTTGCGCCCACAGGCTGCACGAGGCGACATACGGCTCGACCCGGAGCGGGAGGAACCTTTCGCCCTTCGTGTACCGCATCACCGGCTCGAAGCGCCGGAGGAGTTCCCTGTCCGATTCGGGGGTCATACGGGATCCTTGGAAGGATGAAACACCACGCCGCTTCCATTCCCCCGGCGGTGAAGCCGCTCTCGGGAGTCGGTAAATATTGCCCACCGAAGCGGAGGGTGGAGCCATTCGCCCGGACTCTGTGTCATTGATCTTCCCTTCCTTCGGGTCGGAAAGAGGCTCGCACACCGTGGGAATTCAAATACATCACCATGAGAGTCGAGTACGCCATCCCGAGAAAGAGGTAAAACGGCGAATCGGGGAGATAGAAATATATCGCGAGCGAGACGGCGAGGGATAGTCCCTGCAAAGACATCGCCGCGAGCCACGCCCCCGCCCACAGCCGCATGAAGCCGACCCCGGCGACGAGCGCGAGCGGTGAAATAAGGAGGAAAAGCACGGAGAGCGATGTTCCCCACCCGACGAGTCGCGAGGGGAGGATGTTCTCGAACGCGGCGGCGGTGAAATTCAAAGTTCCCGCCGTCGCGAGTCCCGCCGCCTCAAGAAAAAGGAGGATTCCGATGGCGGTGAGGGGCCACCTCGGGACGCCGAGTTCGTTCATCCGCGCCTCGACGGAGTGCATGGCGGAGTGTTTGGCGGGCTTCTTTTCGGACTCTTTCACGATGCTTTCCATAGAAACCGAATTTTACACGGCTCGGGAGCCTCGCTTCGGGGCGGCGTCCGGCCCCCGGAGGAGGTACGCCGAGAGCGCGCCCCCGAGGAAGCCGAAGAGATGGCCTTGCCAGGAAATCGCGCCCGACTGGAACGGAAGAAGCCCGAAGAGCATCCATCCATACGAGACGGCGAGGACGAGGGACAAAATTATCGCTCCGATGCTCCGTCGAAAGTACCCTCGCAAAAGGAGGTATCCGAAGTATCCGAAGACGAGGCCGCTCGCCCCGATATGGACGGTTCCCGCGCCTCCGAGGAGCCACGCCCCGAGGCCGCCGACGAGGATGGCGAGGGCGGAAGTCACGACGAAATCCTTAATTTCGTGGAAAAGGACGAGCGACCCGAAGATGAGGAATGGGATCGAATTCCCCGCGAGATGGATGAACCCGCCATGCAAAAAAGGCGCGAGGAGGATCCCCGAAAGCCCTTCGATGGAGCGCGGTCGGATGCCATATGCGTCGAGGCCGCCACCGAATATGAGGAGGTCGGCTATTTCCAAAATCCACATGACGGCGAGCGCGCCGCCGAGGAGGATGGCGTGGAGCTTGAATTCTCCGGTTAGGGTTTCGGTCTTTGTCGGCGCGGCCATACATCGGATGTTATCACCGGAGGGCGGAGTCCCGGCGCGAATGGCGGCTTTCATTTGCGGAAGAGCCGAAGCCCGTTGAGGGTGACGGCTATGGAGGTTCCCATATCGGCGAGGACGGCGAGCCACAGCGCGACGAGTCCGAAGGGGGCGAGGAGTACGAAGACGCCTTTTATCGCGAGTGAGACCGCGACGTTTTGCTTTATGACCCTCTCCGCCCGCCGCGAGAGCGCGACCGCCCGCGCGAGCTTCGGGAGGTCGTCGGTGGTGAGCGCGATGTCCGCCGTTTCGAGGGCGACATCCGTCCCGGCGGCTCCCATCGCAAACCCGACGGAGGAGGCGGCGAGTGCCGGGGCATCGTTCACGCCGTCGCCGACCATGCCGACTTGCCCATGTTTCTCGACGAGCCTTCGCACGGCCTCGACTTTCTGTTCGGGGAGGAGTCCCGCCTCGTATGAAATTCCGAGCTTCTCGGAGATCCTCCGCGCCGGAGCCTCGGAGTCCCCGGTGAGCATGACGAATTCCTTCACCCCGGCTTCCCGAAGCATTTCGATGGACTCTCTCGCCTCGGGCCGGACGGCGTCCGCCAGCCCGAGAACGGCGACGACTCGACCGGACTCCTCGCCGAGGATCACCGGTGTTTCCCCCGCTTCCTCGACTGCCGCGAGGGCTTCTCCGGCGTCGCCGTCGAGGGGAATTCCGCGCTCCTCGAAGAGGCGCGGGCTTCCGACGAGATGGTGTTTCCCGCGAACATTCCCTTCGGTGCCGCGTCCCGGAATCGTTTGGAAATTTTCGACTTTCGGGAGTTCGAGTCCGTCGGCGGCGGAGAGGATGGCGTGGGCGAGAGGGTGTTCGGAGTATTTTTCGAGGGCCGCGGCGAGCGCGAGGGCGTGTTCCTCGCCGTCCGGTGCGAAGACGCTCGAAAGGTCGGGTCGTCCTTCGGTGAGGGTTCCGGTTTTGTCGAAGGCGATGGCTTCGAGCTTTCCGGCGGCTTCGAGGGCGGAGCCGCTTTTTATGAGCGCGCCGAACCGGGAGGCGGCTCCGATGCCCGACACGACCGTGACGGGGGTGGAGATGACGAGGGCGCACGGACACGCGATGATGAGGAGCGCGAGCGAACGGTACGCCCACTCCGAGAAGTCCCCCCCGAGGAGCGGCGGAACGACCGCGAGGGCGGCGGCGAGGGCGACGACGGCGGGCGTGTATATCCGCGAAAAGCGATCCACGAATTGCTCCGAGGGAGCCTTCTTCGATTGCGCGTCTTCGACCATACCGACGATTTTCTGGAGTGTGGAGTCCTTCGCCTCGCTCGAAACCCGCACGAGGATCGCCCCCCGCCCGTTTAGCGAGCCGGAGAAGACTTCGTCCCCCGGAGCTTTTTCGGCCGGGACGCTCTCCCCGGTTATGGGGGACTCGTCGAGCGCGGAGCTTCCCTCGACCACCTCCCCGTCGAGCGCGACCCGCTCTCCGGGACGCACCACCACGACTTCCCCGACCCCGACCTCCGAGGAGGGAACCATGACCTCCGCGCCGCCGCGATCCACGGCCACTTCGTCGGGGGCGAGCTTCGCGAGGGCGAAGACGGCGTTCCGGGTTCGGTCTATGGCATAAATTTGGAGCGCGTTCCCCGCCGCGAAGAGGACGACGATGGAGGCCGCCTCGGCCCATTCGCCGATGGCCGCGCCCCCGACGGCGGCGATGCTCATGAGAACGTTCATGTCGAGCCGCCTCGCCCCGAGTCCCGCGAGCGCGGATCTGAAAATCCGCGCCCCGCCGATGGCGATGGCTGAAAGATAAAACGCGACCGTGAGAGCTTGCGACGCGCCCGCGAGGCCGAAGGCGAGTCCCGCAAGAAAGAGCGCGCCGGAAATGAAGAGGACGATGGCTCGCGTCGTTTTCCAGAAGGGAGTCGCCTCCATCCCTTCGGTCTTCGCCACTTTGTATCCCGCGCCCTCGACGGCGGCTTCGACCCGCTCCCGAGAAACACTCGATTCGTGCCTCGCGTCGAGCCGCCCGGCTGCGAAGTTGACTTTCACCCCGCTGACTCCGGGGATTCGCGCCACGCTTTTCTCGACGGTCGCGGCGCAACTCGCGCAGTCCATCCCCTCGACGCGGAGGATCGTGCGCTCGCCGGGGGGTTCGGGTGCATCGAAGCTCTCCCGGACGGGGCTTTCGGGGATTTGCTCGATGACCGGAAGCGGCTTCTTTGCTTTCACGACTCCACCGACGCGCCGAGCGCAGCCGAAAGGAGGCTTTCGCCCGCCTCGGTGAGCGAGTACATGACCATCTTTCCGTCTCTCCGGGATCGGACGACGCCGCCGGATCTCAGAATTTTCATGTGGTGCGAGACGAGGTTTTGGGCGCGTTCGGAGACCCAGGCAAGGTCGCACACGCACAACTCACCCTCCCGAAGCGCCGCCGCCAACGTGAAGCGTGTGGGATCCGACAAAGCCTTCGCCCTCTCCGCCGCCCCCACCGCGGCATCCCCTTTTATAAGCCCCTCTCGTATCTCCTCGGCCCGAGGGGCGTCGAGGCAAAGCAACTCGCAATGATCTCCACTCATAGCCACATCCTAATATACGTTGATATGTTTATTAGAAGTATATCATTGCGTCGGGTTGCCGCCCGCTCGTCGCTATCCGACGGCGCGGAGGAGGATGTCTTCGGACTCGTTTGCGAAGACGTGGAGGCCGAGGCGGTCGGATATCTCTTCGCAGACTTTCACGCCCCGGACGCTGTTTCCGTACTCGTCGAGGCCGGGGGAGTACACGGCGATGCCGAGCTTTCCGGGGACTATCGCCATGATGCCGCCGCTCACGCCGCTCTTCGCCGGGATGCCGATCTCATACGCCCATTGTCCGGCGGCGTCGTACATCCCGCACGTGTACAAAACGCTGAGAACGTCCCGGACGTATCGGCCTTCGAGGGCCCGCACGTTCGTCTCAGGGTTCACCCCGCCGTTCGCGAGGGTCGCGGCCATCATGCCGAGGTCGTGGGTCGTCGCGAACACCGAGCATTGGCGGAGATAAAGCTCGAGAACCGCCTCGACGTCGCCTTCGATCATTCCCTGGCTCCGCATGAGGTACGCGATGGCCCGGTTCCGGTCGGTGTCCTCGAACTGCGCCGCGAGAAGCTCCTCGTCCACATGGAGCGAGTCGTTCGCGGCGTACCTCCGGAGGGCGGCGAGGATGCGCTCCATGCACTTCTCCGGCTCGTCGCCGTGGAGGACGAGGCTCGTCGTCGCCAACGCCCCCGCGTTGACCATCGGATTGTGCGGGCGGCGCGCCTTGTCGTCGAACTCGATGGAGTTGAAAGCCTCCCCGCTCGGCTCGACCCCGACTTTTTCGAGGACGGCCTCCCTCCCGCAGTCTTCGAGCGCCATGCCGTAAACGAACGCCTTCGAGATGGACTGGATCGGGAACGGGAGGTCGTGGTCCCCGGTCTCGAACGCCACCCCGTCGGTCGAGACGAGCGAGACCCCGAAGCTTTCTTTCTCTTCTTCCGGAGCCTCCGGGTCGTAATATTCGACGACCTCGTCTTCATGCTCGTCAACGTGCCGCTCATAAAGCTCATCGAGGCGGCTATTCACGCGGCGTTCGAGATCCGGGGTCGTCATAAGCGTCACTCCTTCCAGAAAATTACAAAGCCGACTTTGATTATGAGGCTTCGGGAAACGCCCCGCCGCCGAAGCCGGGTGGCGGGCGAGAAGTATTTTTAAAGATTTTTCAAAGAGGCGTTCGGACGAACTCCGAGTCAGTCGCCGAGATACTTCATGCCCTCCGGCTGCCCGGTCTTCTCGAAGGCGCGGCGGAGAAGCTCGCGCCCTTCCTCATGTTCCTCGTCGGAGCGGGCTTTCGAGAGGACGACGTGGACGGTCTCCTCGATGGAGTCGTCCTCGAATTTAATGTCCGGGAGGGTGATGACGATCTCACGGATCTGGCGGTAAATAAAGTCCGGCTCCCCGGCGTAAACCCACGCCTTCCGGCTGAGAACCCACGCCCATCCCTTCATGCGGACGGTGTTCTCGATGTCCTCGTCGTCGAGGTGGCGCATCTCCATCCGCATGCGCCCCTCGGTGAG
>JACDAJ010000244.1 GCA_013695475.1 Rubrobacter sp.
CGGGGAAGTCTCGCGGATGCTCTCGGAGATCGAAGGTCGTTTCGGGGCGGTCGAGATACTCGTGAATAATGCGGGGTCTCTTCTCGAACGCCGTTCCTTCGCCGAGATGACGGAGGATTTGTGGGATCGGGTGATGGACGTGAATTTGAAGAGCGTCTTTCTCGTCAGTCAAGCCGTCCTTCCGAAGATGAAGGATGCGGGAGGCGGGCGCATCATAAACACGACCTCGGTGGCGGCGAGGAACGGGGGCGGCCCCGGCTCCTCGGCGTACGCGACCGCGAAGGCCGGGGTGAGCAATCTCACGCGGGCGATGGCGAAGGAACTCGTCGGCGACGGCATCCTCGTGAACGGTGTCGCGCCGGGCATTATAACCACGCCTTTCCACGATCAATTCACACCACCGGACGTGCGCGAGAAGATGACGGGAGCCATACCCATCGGGCGCGAAGGCGCGCCGGAGGAAGTCGCCGGAGCGGTCGTCTTTCTCGCTTCGGAGGGCGGAAATTATCTCGTCGGGGAGATCATCGAGGTGAACGGGGGGCAATTGATGGATTGAGGGGTCGCTCGCTTCGGTCGCTCCGCCTTCGGCTCCGCTCCGGTTTTTGGTTTTTGGCTAAAAACGAAGAACGAAGAACTAAAAACCGTCGCGAAGCGACCCCGCCACTTCCCGAACGCGGGGGAGAAATTCCTCGGAGCGTTTCGCCCGCTCCCGGAGGTCGGCGGAGGAGCTTACGCCGAGGTCGGCGAGGAGTTCGTGGAAGCCGGGGGCGAAGTCGCTTTTTATTTCTCCGGGCGCGTCGGTGTGGAGGATTTTCCGGCACCTCGCGTATGTGGCGGCCATCCAGAAAACGGCTTCGCGGTGGTGTCCGGCTTCGATCATCTCGCGGCTCCCATTTATAGCGATGGGGCGAGCGGTGTCGCTTATGTCCGAGGCGAAGAAGAACGGTGTCCGGGCGATTTCTTTGGCGGCGTCGAAGGCTTCGGCGAGTTTTTCGAGATGGTGTTCGACTCGCTCCCGGCTCGTTCGGGCGCATCCGAGTTGTTCGAGGAGGGTTTCGTGGAAGTCGAGGCGACCGTGTTCTTCGAGGAGGCTCCGAGCCGCCGCGTACCTCTTTCGGACGGTCGGGTTTTCGAGTCCGGCCACGAGGAGCATGTGGGTCATAACGCCCGTCCCGAAGAGCCACGCGGTCGCCCGGTCATGGAATTCCTCCGAATCGTCGAGCGAACGGAGGAACCGTATGGCGTTGGCTTCCGCGTGTTCGAGGCGTTTGTGTACCCATCGGCAGTTCGAGAAATTCTTCGACACCGCCGCGTGGAGTTCGGAGAGTCGCCCCGACGGGTCGGCGACGATGCTCCCCGGAGCGGCGAAAGCCCCGGCCATGTGATAGTGGCCGAGGACGGACTCCGGCGTGGGAAACCACTCGCTTTTTATGTACGACGCTTCGAGAAGCACGCCGCGGTACACGAACTTCCCGGTTCTTCGCGGCGGGTCGGAGCCGTCGAGCATCACCATCACATCCACGTCGGAGGATTCGGAGATTTCGGCTTCGTCGGGAAGCTCGTTTATGGAGCCGGTGTGGAATGCCCCCTCGAAGCCCGGCAATTCACCGGCTTCGTCGGCGACCCATCGCCGGGCGGTGTGTTTTGCGTCTTCGGCGAGCATGGAGCTTCCTCCTTCGGACATCGAGACTCTCCCGTATCGGGAGGCATTCACGCCGGGGAGGCGACGTGCCGGATCGTCTTTACCCCGGATTGTTCACGAAATGGCGAAGCGCCGGGAGTCGTGGGAATGTGGGGCGACGCCCTCGCTTCGCGATGCCACAGCCGAGTCCGAGGGTGTCCGGGAAGGGGGATCGAGAAATTTCGACTTCCGGTATTTCCGGTGGAGGCTCCATGAATGATCCGGGCTAAAAAAACTCCATCGGCTTCGATTTTTCGATGACTTCGAGTTCGGTCTTCGACTCGCGGAGGAGTGGTTCGGAGACGAGTATCCGGCGTAGTTTCATGGTGTTTTCTATTCGGACGATCCTCGCGTCCTTCGGCTCGACTCCGGCGCACATGACGAGCGCGGCGGCGACGGCTTCCCGCTCCGTCGGCATGACCATCGGTACTTTGACGGTGGACGGCGTGGTCGAGGTGAGCGAGTTCATGTACGTGGCCGGGCGGTTTATTTCTTCGGCGAGCTTTTCTGTGACGACGTCGGCGAGGCCGACTCCGTTCGCGTTTCCTTCGGTCTCTTTCGTGAGGCCGAGGAAGACCATTCGCTCGACGTTCGGGCCGCCCGTGGCGTGGGGGGTCGGGTATCTTCCGGTGACGTTCGGGTCGGCTCCGTCGCCGGAGATGTTTTTGCCGATCTCATCCACTATGAGGACGTCTATGTCGTCGAAGGGGAGGCGGAGGAGGTTCCGCTTCGCCTCTTCGAGGAGCGGGGCCTCGGCCTCCTCGAAGTTCTTCGCGGGGATCGCGGCGATGCGGCATGGCTCTTCGTCGGCGTTTTCGATGGTGGCGAGTCCGAAAGCGACTTTGCCGGACTCGACGGCGACCCTCGCGGCCTCGGGGATGGTGCGGTGTATGTTTCCCCATCCGGCGGAGTGGATGGAGTGCGCGCCTTTTTGTTTTCCGAGGCCGATGGCGAGCATCTTCGTCGGGCCGCTCTCCACGTCGCCCCGGAACGCGGTGTGCGGCTTCACCCGGTTCACCACGACGATGGAATCGGCTTCGAATGCGTTTCGATCCATATACACCGGGACGCCGTAGGGCGTACTTCCGATCTCCACGGTCTCCATCGTCGCCCGCACCGGGCATCCGACCTTCGCCTCGCTCACCCCGAGATGGGCGAGGACTTCGGCTTGCCCCTCGGCGGTGGACGCGCCGTGGCTCCCCATCGCGGGGACGACGAACGGCGAGGCTCCGGCCTCTTTCAGAAACTCCGCGAGCGCGGCGACGACCTCGGAAATTCCCGCCACGCCGCGGCTTCCCACGCCGACAGCCACCGAGCCGCGCGGAATCTCCACGGACGCGAGGGCTTTTCTCACTTCGCCCCGGATGTCTTCGAGGGGCGGCGGGGTCTCGACTCTTTGTTCGACGAGGGAGACGGCGGGGAACTCGACCTCGCGCAAAATCTCCTCGATGCCGTGCCATTCGTCGTTTCGCGTCATATCGCCTCCGTAAAGCCGTTCATCGCCCCGCTTCCCGCTTCCGGTCGCCGATCCCTCCGTGCGGAGCCATTCGGACGGACTCTCATCCGAGTATATAGACCGCCCCGAAATAAAGGGAACTCAGGATGGCCCACACGAAGAACGCGAGAACCACTTTCAGCCACCATTGTTTGAGCAACGTCCGTCAGCCCCCGAAGAGGTTCGCGCTTATCTGATCCCACACCAAAAGCACCGTGAAGAACCCGAAGAAGAGGAACGAAATCCACATGACGACGAGCCGGTATCCCTTTATCTTAATCGCCTCGGGCAAAGCTCTCTGGTTCAGCCGGATGAGGAGGAACGAGTATATGAACATCATCACGCCCGCTATCGAGGAGGCGATGATGACGAGGATGAGCGGCTGATTCAGGCCGAGGAGGAGGATCGAAGCCCCCACCACGATCATCATCCACACGAGCCCGAAGTAAATCTTGCTCTCCGAGAAGAAACTGCTCCGGCTGAGCGCGTGTATTTTCAGTTGGTCGGCGGCGAGGCGGCACGTATAGTCAATGATCCCGAGGTTTGTCGAGAACAGCGCGAACGTCCCGGCCATGAAGAACAGGAACGCGAACCATCCCCCGACTCGCTCGACGAGCGCGTCGCCCTGGAACTGGATGAACGTGAAGTCGTCGGTGTCCACCGCTCCCTGTGGCACGAGCGTGAAGG
>JACDAJ010000273.1 GCA_013695475.1 Rubrobacter sp.
GAAGTGAAGCCGCGCCACTTTAGGCGGGTCGCTTCCCCATAAGCTCCCCGTACTCGTCGAGGTCGCGCCGGATGCGTCGCTTCACTTCCTCGGGGATGCCGTTGTTCTTCTCCGGGTTCCTTCCGAAGCGGCTCCGGATCAAATCGTGTGAGATCGCGAGATACGCTTCCCGAGCCGCTCTTTCAGCGAATACCGTCATCTCCCTCGGGAACACGCGGTATGCCCGATCCTCGCGAAGCCCCATCTCCGGCGGAAGGACTCCCCTCTCACGCCTCATCGAGATGCGCCGCTCCCACCTCCTCCGCAAACCGTGCATCCCCTCCGTGTCGGTCAAAACATTGAGCGGCCCCGTCTCGAAGGGATCCTCGGTCGTGAACCCGAACGAATCCTCGAAGAGCCTCGCGCTCCGCTTCGCGCCTTTCCCGATCAGATATTCGTACTCGCTCCGGAGCAAAATTAGCTGCGCGTCGTAATACGCCGAAAGCCCGCCCCGCCCCGGCCGCCTCGCGTCGAGCCCTTTTTCGCCGAGCGCGTCCCGGAGTGCCGCCTCGCGCCTCCGCATGGAAACCCGCTCGACGCCGAACATCCCGAACCCGGCGGCGAGGCCGAGAAACAGCGGGACGGCGGGCGCGAAAGCCCCGATCCACGAGACTCCGAAGAGCGGCGCGGAGAGAAGCACGGCCCCCCCCGAGAGGAGCGTCGCCGTGAAACCGAGCCTCGCCGCCCGCCGTCTCGCGCTCTCGGCCTTCGAATACAGCCGCCCGAGCGCGTACCAAAGTTCGAGGCTTTCCCCGGAGAGCTTCATATCGGGGCGCCGGGAGTGGGGAGTCGGGGGTCGCTTCGCTCCGGTTTTGGTTTTTGGGAAAAGCCGAAGACCGATGGCCGGGGCGAACTCGTTTCGGGGGGCGGGGTGTTTCCGACTTTCTCTTCCCGGATGCTCATACGGGATCCGGGCGGATGGCTCCGAACTCGGTCGGCGGCGGGTTCGGGAGTGGGAAGTGGTGGAAAGCCCGAGAGCGAAGTGTTCGCCCCGAAGCCTCGGTTCGAGCCGGGCGAGTTTTCGCCGAACGGGCATGTGGAGGCGCCGCGGGGGAGCGGGCCGGGATCATCCCACTCCCCGGAGCGAAGCGACCCCGAGCCGCCGACCGATGAACACGGCTTTCGGGAAGTGATTGCCCGGATTCCGTATCACGCCTCCCCGCTCTCGATGAACTTTCGATGGGTGGCTTCGGCGGCGAGTCTTTCGCCTTTCACCGCCATCCCCGGCTCCTCGTCGCCGTGACAGCGGGCGGGTTCGGGCGGCGTCCGTTCGAGTGGCGAATGAAAAGCGAGGTTCATTGCCGCGGGCGTGAATATCGTCGCCACTCCATGCTTCCGAAGCGGGTATCCCCGTATCCCGTGTTCGCCTCTCGCCTCCACGTGTATGATTTTACCCCGATGAACACGGACTATACGGACTCTCGAAACCTCGCCCGAGCCATCACGAACGCATTTAATCCGTTCGCCATTTTCACGCTCCTCTTCGCCGCCGCGGCTTTTTCGGGGGCCGGTTTCGTCCGCGGACTCGGATACCTCGCCCTCGAATTCCTCGCCGCTTCCCTCGTCGCCGGATACGTGCTTTTCATGAGGCGGCGGAAGAAGGTGGGGGATTTCTGGATCTCCACCCGCGCCGAACGCCTCGTCCCGGCCATATTCCTCCTCGCCGCCTTCGCCGGACTCCTCGCCGCGCTGTATGCTTTCGCCGCTCCCGAAAGCCTTTTCCTCCTCACCCTCTCGATGGGTCTCGCGAGCGGAGCCGTCGCTCTCATAACGCTTCTCTGGAAAGCAAGCGCCCACTCCGCCGTCGCCGGACACTCCGCCGTGGCCGGACTCGTTTTATTCGGGGCATGGGGGATCGTTTTCGCCTTTTTCCTCCCCGCCATAATATGGTCGAGAGTCTATCTCGGGGCGCACACCGTTTTGCAAACATTGGCGGGAGCGTTCATCGGGACGGCTTTCGCGCTTTTGTTTTTGGCGTGATGCGGAGTATGCTCGACCGTTTCACCACGGTGGCCGCACGATACACGGCCGAAGAAACCATCGCGCCACGCCGAATTCGGATCATCACATCCGCCCATCCCGAATAATCCATGAGACCGAGCGGGTTCGGGAGCCGGGAGCGCGCCGCATCGCTCGCTTCGTGAGGCGCTTCGCCTCGTGAGTTCGGGAAGAATGACCTCACGCACGGTCAAAGAAACGAATTCTTCATACGGACTCGGCATGAAATGAGCTTTTCCATGCTCCGCGAAAACATCCCGCCACCCATCGTCATTTGCCCGCGAGCGCGAATTCGCATATGCTTCGTTGTGTACCGTCGCCGAAGAGGGATCGGGGGAATTTTCCATGAGGGCCACGAATGGAGCCGTGAACATCGCCGTATCTTTCGCCGCCGCCATGCTTCTCGCATGCGCCTTCGCGAGCGTTGCCATCGCGCAGACGACGACGGCTACGACAACGACGGGCGGCGATCTTCGCGGCACGGATTTCCGGGAGGCCGTCCGTGGCTCCTCGGGCGTCATCGCGACGGAATCCCCCGCCGCCTCGGAGGTCGGGCTTTCCGTCCTCGATGGCGGAGGTAACGCGGTGGACGCCGCCGTGGCGACCGTATTCGCGTTGAACGTTGCCCGCCCGCAATCGTGCGGCGTCGGCGGCGGGGGCTTCATGGTGTACCGGGGCGCGGACGGGGAGTCGGCCTCCCTCGACTTCCGCGAGACGGCCCCCGAGGCGATGGCGCCCGACACCTTCGAGGGCGACGGACTGTATTCCACTTTCACCGGGCACACGACCGTCGGCGTCCCCGGAACGGTCGCCGGGATGGATGCCGCCCTCGAACGGTACGGGACGATGGGCTTGCCCGAAACCATCGCGCCCGCCGAATCGCTCGCCCGGAACGGGGTCGAAATACAGCCCGTCGTAGCCGACGAGATGGCGAACAACGAAGGACGGCTCTCACTCTTTGCGGCTTCCGCCGCACAATTCCTCGACGAGAACGGAGAACCATACGAGGCCGGAGACGCCATCGTCCAAACCGACCTCGCCGACACTTTCTCGCTCATCGCCGAAGAAGGCGCGGACGCTTTTTACGAGGGTGAAATAGCCGAGAGGATCGTCGCTGACATGGAGGAGGCCGGGGATTATCCGGGCGACGAAGGACTCATGACGCTCGACGACCTCGCGGCGTACGAGGCGAAATGGAGAGAGCCGATCATCGGGGAGTACCGGGGGGCGGAAATAGTCGCGATGCCGCCTCCGACATCGGGGGGAGTGGCGGTCGTCGAGATGTTGAATATCCTCGAAGGCTTCGATCTCTCCTCCTCCGGCCCGGCCTCCGCCGACACGCTCCACCGCATCGCCGAGGCTCAGAAAATAGCCTTCGCCGACCGAGAGGAATACCTCGCCGACCCGGACTTCGTGGACGTTCCAGTCGAGGAGATCACGAACAAGGATTATGCGGACGAACGCCGGGGCGAAATCTCCCCCGACGAGGCCGGGGAATACGAGCCGGGCAGTTTCGGCGACACTGGAAACGAAGGCGAGGACACGAACCCCGAGACGAACACGACGCACGTCTCGGTGATGGACGCGGCGGGGAACGCGGTTTCGTTGACGTGTACCATCGAGCAGTCGTTCGGGAGCGCGGTCGTCGCGCCGGGGACCGGATTCCTCCTCAACAACGAGATGACCGACTTCTCCGAGGCCGGGACGGCGAACGAGCCGGAGGGCGGCAAGCGGCCGCGCTCGTCCATAAGCCCGACGATTCTGGTCGAGGACGGAGAGCCGACGCTCGTGGTCGGTGGGGCGGGAGGGGTTCAGATCATCATGGGTTCGCTGCTTGCGATCACGAACAAAGTGGACTTCGGGATGCCCCTCGACGAGGCCATTGACGCGCCGCGCCTCGACGAAGCCGCTCCCTCCGAAATGCTCCTCGAAGACGGCCGCGTCTCCGCCGCCGAGCAAGCCGACCTCATCGCCCGCGGCCACACCATAAGCCGCGAGGGTGAATACGCCGACCTCCCTCGCGCACAGGCCGTCGGCGTGGACGCCGAAACCGGAGAACGCCTCGCCGCCACCGACCCCCGGAGCGGGGATGAGGAATACGCCGCCCTCGCGCAAGATGGAGCGGCCGAAGTTCCCGAGACCGGAGGGGCTTCCGGCTATGCACCGGTTTTGCTCGGACTCGTCGCATGCGCGTTCGGGGGGGCTTTGGTTCTCGTCCACAGGCGCATCGCCCGATAAAACGCTCTGCGAAGCGCCTCGCCACTCACGCGAGCCATTCTCCGAGCGCGGCGTTCGAGGGTGCATACGGAATACGGGCGACGGCTTCGCATCTTTGGTTGTGGGGTGGGGGGCGAATGCCGCTCTCGAAGCTGGCGACGGTGTCTTTGTCCGGATGCGGTGTCTATTATTCGCTCGGCGGGGTGTGGAGTTCGTTCCAGAGTCGCTTGACTGTCTCCGAGGTATTGAAATCTCCCACGTATTCGTCCAGCTTTTCGTGGAAGGAAAGTCGGGCCGCCGGGGTCATCCGAAGTATTTGGGAGAGGAGCCAGGCGTGTATCTCGATGAAGTGGTATGTGAGGTCGCGGTGCGCGAGCTTGCCGAGGTACCCCGCTTCTTCGAGGCCCGCGGCGACTTCGGGGTGGGAGTCCTCTTTTCTGCATAGAATCGTGATCTCCGCGGTCTTCACGCCTTCTTTGAGATCGAACGCTTTGACGGACTCGTATGAGTCTCGGACTCGGTCTTCCCCTAACACTTTGACCGTGACCTCGTACGCGTGGACGATCGTTCCGTCGGCTCGCCTTTCCGCAACGTCGCCGAGGCTTTTTCCGCGGATTCCGGAGACGGAGGCTCTTCCGCCGTGTCCGACCACTTCGACCCCGGTTCGCAAATCCTCGTGGTACGCGCGGAGGGCGAGCTCCATTATATGCTCCGGCGTGTTTCCTCCGTCGGGTTCTTCGCTTATAAGCCGCGAGCAAAGATTGTGGAGGAAGCGGGGATCCGAACTCGGAGAAACCTCCGCTGTGATCTCCGCGACCCGCTCCGACTCCGCGAGGAACCTTCGGTGGAGCGCGACGGCGAAACTTTCGAGTTCGCACCGCTCCATGGACTCGATCTCCTCGACGAAGCGGACGACGACATCGGCGACTTTCTTCGGGCTGCGTTGAGCCGCCCATTGACTGTTTATCCCGATGGCCGCTTTCGCCACGTTGAGAGGCCCGGATCTTCTATGCGGTATCCGCCTCTCACGCAGTTCATTCCGGATCGGCCCCTCGTAAAGCGCGCGGGGCTTGCAATCATAAAACGCCTCCGAAGCCTTGTATCTGCCATCGAGCATCCGGGCGACGACGATAACCAAAAGAATCTTCCGAAACCCCCACACAGTGGTCGAAAACAACTCGTCGAGACCGTCCTCCCATCTCCCATCCGGCGCATGATCTTCCCGGGAAGCCCGCTCGAAAAACGCCCCCATGAGCGCGGCCACCCTCGCGTTCCGCTCCACCATGCTCATTCTGAATCGGGGCTTTCGAGGAGCGCCGCCGGAGAGACATCGAGAGCTTTGGCGAGGCGATGGATGTTTTCGAGGCTTATGTTCCGTTTGCCCCTCTCGCAACTGCTTATATACGTCCGGTCAAGCCCCGCCTCATGAGCCAGAGCTTCCTGCGACATCCCCCGCGAAAGACGCAATTCCCTCAACCGGACGCCAAATATTTCTTTCGGATTCTCCACGCTCCCCATAAAGGGATTCTGCGACCGCGAAGACTATGAGTCCACGGACTTTGCGTCAACAATGGATGCGGGGGCTAGAAAGAGAGGGGGAGGGTGCTTTGCCACGCGGCGGATGTGTCGGGGGACATTTCCTTTTCGCCGGAGAGTTGTTTCATGAGGGATTTCGCGAGGGCTTCGGCGAGGAGTGGCGGGACCGCGTTGCCGACTTGGCGGTATCGGGAGCTTTGCGGGCCGACGAAGGCGTGTCCGTCTGGGAAGGATTGGAGGCGGGCCGATTCCCGGACTGTGAGGCGGCGGACGCCGGGGACGTCTCCCTCGCGGGGCCTGCCGCCGTTCATGAGGTGGGTGTGGTATTTGGCGAGGATGCCGTCGGGGTCGAGGATGTGTGTGCGGTTGCCGCCCGCCGAGGCGGGGATGGTCTGGCTGGGTTCCTCGGGGTTGATCGGCCTCCCGCCGCCGTTGACGAGCATGCCGTCCCACGGCTGCGGCCTGAGTATGGGCTTCTTCGCGTATGTGATCCGGGCGGTGTTCGGAATGTCTTCGGGGGTGTCCCGCAACGCATCCGCCGATGTGGCGCGCGGAATTCTCCGGTTCTCTCCGTGCGTGGCCGCTGGAAATAGGAAGGACGTTTCTTTCGCGCCGACTATGAAAAGACGTTTCCGGAATTGAGGGACTCCATAGTCCGCCGCGTCGAGTACGGAGGCGCGGACTTCGTAGCCGAGGGAGCCGAGGCTTTCCATCACGGCGGAGAGGTAATTTCGGTGGCGGAGGGCGGCGAGGCCGGAGACGTTCTCCATAAGGAAAGCGCGAGGCTCGGACTGGGCGACGGCCCGGATGAACTCGGGTACGCAGTCGCGGGGATCGAGGGAGGAAAGCTGCCTCCCCGCGACCGAGAACGGCTGGCATGGCGGGCCGCCGACTATGATGTCCACACCACCGCGCCAGTCGGAGAAATCCACATCCCGGACATCTCCGGAAACCATCTCGACCTCCGGGAAGTTCGCCCGGAAACTTTTGCGAATGGAGGGGTCGGACTCGAAGGCGGCGAGGGCGTTTATGCCCGCCGCTTCGAGTCCCTTCGTCAATCCACCGACTCCCGAAAAAAGATCCAAGCTACGCAACAAATCCTCCGTGGCACGCTTCTCGACTCAACTTTACCAACAAACCCTTCTCCGAACACGCGAAGCACCCCGCCACTCACGCAAGCCATTCTCCGAGCATGGCGTTCACCTCCTCGGGGCGTTCGAGCGTGGAGAGATGGCCGCACTTTCCTATGATGCGGAGTGTCGAGTCGGGGATGTTTTCGGCGAGTTCTTCGTGGAGGGCCGTCGGTGTGATCCCATCCTCCCGACCGCATAAAACGAGGGTGGGGCATTCGATGAACGGGAGAGATTCGCGGCTGTCCGGGCGGTTTATGATCGCCCATTCCTGCCTCTCGAACGCCTCGACTCCGGTGGAGAGAGCCATGCCCACGACGGTGGTGACGAGCTTTTCGTCGTCGAGGCGGCCCGGATGGAGGAGGCGCGGGAGGAGTTTGTGGATGACTTCTTCGAGGCCGCTTTCCCTGGCGAGGAGGACGAGTTCGAGCCTCGCCTCGGTTTTCTCGAGGGTGTCGGGGCGGGCCGAGGTGTCGAGGAGGGCGAGCTTTTCGACTCGCTCGGGAGCATGGCGCATCACTTCGAGCGCGACGTATCCGCCCATCGAAAGTCCGGCGAGCGCGAAACGCTCCGGCGAGCTTTCGAGGAGCCTCCGCGCCATCCCTTCGATGGAGTTGTCCTTCGAGACGTCGGCGACGGAGATATCGTATTTGTCGCCGAACTCTTCGATTTGATTCTCCCAAAGCCTTTCGTCGCAGAGAAGGCCGGGAATGAAAACGAGTGGCTCGCTCAAAATCGTCGCCTTTCGGAGGATGGACACGAAGAAACTATGGGCGGACGTATTCGGGCGAGGAAAAGCCCGCCGGGGCTTTCGCTTTCGGCGGGCTATGAGTGACCCTACCGGGATTCGAACCCGGGTTTTCGCCGTGAGAGGGCGATGTATCCAAGGGCTAAAAGCCCTTGGATATGGTCATTCCCTTGGCC
>JACDAJ010000313.1 GCA_013695475.1 Rubrobacter sp.
CGCCAAGCTTCTCGACGGCCTTCCGGAGCTTCTTCACGTCCTTCGCCTGCTTCTCCGACTTCTTCGCCATTTCTTCGATTCCTCTCCGGCTCGTTTGTGAAACGCGGCTTCCGAAAGCGATTATATGGCGGTGGCGGCGATTATCCCATGCGCCGCTTTCTTTTCGGATCCGAGGTCGAGTTGCTCCATCGCATTCGGCGCAAATTGCCCACTCATCTCCGGCCCCTCCAAAGAATCCAAAACCGCGTGGATCACCGCTTTCACACACGGCACCGCCACGCTGTTCCCCGCTTGCTTCCGGGTGGCGGCATACCCGCAAACTATCTCGTAGCTTTCCGGGAAACCCTGCAAACGGAGCATCTCCCGCTCCGTGAGTCGGCGCTCTCCATTCACGAGGAGATAATTGTACGAAGCTCCGGCCCGAAGGGCGCACGAGAAGGGATGCGCGCTCACGTTGCCACCCTTGTTCTCGTGCCAGACGGTCATTCCGGCGGGGGCGGGCTTCCCCTCGCGCTTCGCCTTCCGGCTCTCCCGTATCTTCGGCGACGCATGGTAGAAAGCGGGGACATCGCCTTCCAATATTTCTTCGAGCGACGCGGCCTTCCCATTCCCTCCGGGCCAGTCGAAGCGGCGAGGCTCGCGGAAGCCGACGATGAATACGCGCTCGCGTTTTTGCGGCACTCCGAAATCGAGGGCATTGAGAATGCGGTGTTCGGCGTGGTATCCGAGTTCGGCGAGCGTCCTCATTATGGTCGAGATGGTCCGTCCGCCGTCGTGGGAGCGAAGCTGTTTCACGTTCTCGAGGACGAATGCCTTCGGCCTCTTCTCTTTCAGGATCCTCGCGATGTCGAAAAACAAAGTGCCGCGCACGTCGTCGAAGCCGCGGCGGTCGCCGATGATCGAGAACGCCTGGCACGGGAAACCCGCGAAGAGAATATCGTGATCCGGCACGTCCTCGGCTCGGACTTCCCCAATGTCTCCGGTCGGAACCTCCCCGAAATTGGCTTCATATGCCCTTCGCGCATCCGGGTCGATCTCACTCGAAAACACGCACTCGGAAGGCATCCCGCGCTCTTCGGCGGCTTGACCCATGGCGACTCGAAACCCGCCGACGCCGCAGAAAAGGTCGATGTATTTCAAAGGCTCGTCCATCGCGCCCATCATAATTCATTTCGAGTCCGAGTCCCGAAGCGCATAGCATGAAAGAAACTCCGGAGAATGATTCCCCGGGGTCTCCGCCATTATTTTCGATGAACGATTCCCTACAAAGCACTCGGCAAATATGAAGGCCGCGAACCCTCGAACTTCTCGATGTCCCTTTTGTGGACGGACGAGAAGCGGCTCATTGTCGGAGAGGCAAATATCTCACCTGCCCCTCCCACTCGCCTTCGAGGCTGTACTCGGCGATAAGCATGATCTCTTCTATCACAATACCCATCGGCACGCCGCAGCCCACCTCGAAAACACCGGGCATTGGCTTTCCTTCCCGCACCCTTTCATAGGCGTGCCGGGTTATGGTCGCCACGTCGTGGGTCAATAAAATCCGGCCTTCCCGCGCCGACCATTCCAGTATGGTCGGGTCGTCCGCGCCGGAAAGACCCGCATCCTGTACGCGGATGATGTCAACGTCCGGGTCGCGACGGAGAACGCCGCGCAGGATGTCGTTGTTGAAGTTCTCGTCGGCGGCGAGAGGCAGCAAACTCTATCCGGAACGCCGCGACGCGAGCCGATCGCGAACGCCTTCCGGATCGAATCGAGCCTCGTTTTCCCGCCGGACGAGATCCGCCCTCCGCTCCCGCTCGCGGAGATATTCTTCGACCTCGTCGCGATGGCGAAGATAGTATCCGACCACCGAATACACATCCGCCAGCCGGAGAGAGGGATATTGCTGCGCTATCTCCTCGGCGGTCGCCCCCTCGCGAAAGGCGGCGACCACAACGTCGAGCGTAACCCGCGTGCCGCCGACACGCGCGACATCATCGCGGTCAACCGCCAAAGGTACTCGTTCAGAAATAAACGTGAGTGTCATGCCGTTATTGTCTCACAGCACCTTCGGCAAATATGAAGGCCGCGACCCCTCGAACTTCTCGATGTCTTCCCCATGAGCGAGCGTGAGGCCGACGTCGTCGAGGCCGTTCAATAAACGGTGTCTCGTGAAGTCGTCCACTATGAATTGCTCGTCCACGCCGGGGCCGCTCACGGTGCGCCCTTCGAGATCCACCGCGACTTCGGCTTCCGGGTCTCGCCTCACTTCTTTGAGAAGCGCCTTTATGGTGTCTTCGGGAAGTTCGACGGTCAATACTCCGTTCTTCGTGCAATTGTTTTTGAAGATGTCGGCGAACGACGGCGCGACGACCGCCCCGAATCCATAGTCGGATATCGCCCACACGGCGTGTTCCCGGCTCGACCCGCACCCGAAATTATCCCCGGCGATGAGGACGACCGCGCCGTCATGCTCGGGTTTGTTCATGACGAAATCGGGGTCTTCTTTCCACTCGGCGAAGAGGAAATGTCCGAATCCGGTGCGCTCGATGCGCTTGAGCGCGTCGCTCGCCACTATTTGATCCGTGTCCACATCGGAATACCCGAGCGGCAATGCTTTCCCTTTGACGGTCTTCACAGCCTCCACTATTTCACCTCCGCCGGAACATTGAGTTCGTTCGGCGACGCGAACCTCCCCATGACCGCCGTCGCCGCCGCCACGACCGGGCTGACGAGGTGCGTCCTTCCGCCACGTCCCTGCCGACCCTCGAAGTTCCGGTTCGAGGTCGAGGCGCATCTTTCGCCCGGCTCGAGAATATCCGGGTTCATGCCGAGGCACATCGAACATCCCGCGTTCCGCCAATCGAATCCGGCGGTTGTGAATATCTCGTCGAGACCCTCTTCCTCGGCCTGTTTTTTGACGCGCATCGAGCCGGGGACGACCATCGCCCGGATGCCTTCTTTGACTTTGTGGCCTTCGAGGACGGCGGCGGCGGCCCGGAGATCCTCGATCCTCGCGTTCGTGCACGAGCCGAGGAATACGGTGTCCACCTCGATGTCCCGAATCGCCATCCCGGCTTCGAGCGCCATATATTTCAAAGCCCGCTCATGCCCGTCGTTCTCCGGCTCCGGCACCTTCTCGTCGAGGCCGACGGTCTGCGCGGGGGTCGTCCCCCACGAAACATACGGGACGAGATCCGAGGCTTGTATGACAACTTCCTTGTCGAACTCGGCTCCGTCGTCGGTTCGGAGGTTTTTCCACTCTTCGACGGCGATGTCCCAGTCCGCGCCTTTCGGGGCGTGTTCGCGGCCATTCACGTATTCGAAGGTCGTCTCGTCGGGGGCGACGAGTCCGGCCCGGCCACCGCCTTCGATGGTCATATTGCACATCGTCATCCGGCCCTCCATCGAGAGGCTCCGGATGGCTTCGCCACGGTATTCGATGACGTGTCCGACTCCGCCGCCCGTGCCGATTCGGTGGAGGATGCCGAGCATGAGATCCTTCGCCGTAACGTCCTCCGGCAAATCCCCCTCGATGGTGACGGCCATCGTCTTCGGACGGTTTTGCGGCAAAGTCTGCGTCGCAAGCACATGCTCGACCTCGGAGGTGCCGATGCCGAAAGCGAGCGCGCCGAACGCCCCGTGCGTCGCGGTGTGGGAATCCCCGCACACGATGGTCATGCCGGGTTGCGTGAGTCCCATCTCGGGGCCGATGACGTGGACGATGCCTTGTCCGATGGAACCCCATCCATGGAGTTCGACGCCGAAGTCGTCGGCGTTCTTTTGCATGGTGTCCATTTGCTTCGCGGAGACTTTGTCTTTGATCGGCATCCCGAACTCCGATGTCGGGACGTTGTGATCCATGGTCGCCACCGTGAGGTCGGGGCGGCGAACCTTCCTCCCGGACATCCGAAGCGCCTCGAAAGCCTGCGGACTCGTCACCTCATGAACCATATGGAGGTCTATATAAAGAAGGTCCGGCTCGCCCTCCGCGCTCCGGACGACGTGCCTCTCCCATATCTTCTCGGCCAAAGTTTTTGGTGTTTTCGGTGTTTCGCTCATCTCACTCCTCGTTTCCTCTCGAACTCGTGATGGTATTCCTTCGCGTCTATCGTGGCAACATATTCCGCCTCGCCATGATGTTCAGCCGCACATAGTCCGCGAAGAGCGGACCGTCCATCGCAGCCATCTCCTCCGCGACCGCGAGCGCGAAAGGTTCTTTTTTCTCCTCCGGCAAAACCTCGACATGCCCACGCAGGATTATGGCTCCGAGGTACGAGGCGAGCGTCTCGACGGAATCGAACTCCGTCGGCTCCTCGTGGAGCCACACCCGCTCCGGCTCGAAGCCCGCCTTCCGAAGCCTCTCCTCCGTCGCCCCGGCCCCGGCGTAAAGTTTGTCGTCCATCCAGTTTTCGAAATGCGGCGCGAAGGGGTCCCGGCCCATAACCTTTCCGGTCGCCTCGTTCACCCGCGAGATGTTTCCTTCGCCCCCGCACTGCGCGGCGAGGATGCCGCCCGGTTTCAGCGCGGCGGCGAGTCGTTCGAACAGCTTTTCGTGGGCGGGGATCCAATGAAACGTCGCCGTCGAGAAGATGATGTCGGCGGGTTCCTCGACTTCGAGTTCGAGGAGATTTTGCCTCGAAAAACTGACTCGCTCGTCTCCGGCGAACCTTTCCTTCGCGGCTTCGACCATCGCGTGCGAGCCGTCCACCGCGAGGACTTTCCCCCTCGGGAGGCGTTCGAGGAGTTTCTCCGTGACTCGCCCGGTTCCGCATCCGGCGTCAATGACCGACTCGTCGCCGCGAAAGTCGAGCTTCGCGAGAAATTCCTCGCCCCACCTCGTCATCGGGTTGGCGAGGATTTCGTACGAGGAGGCGTTCCATTCCATTGTCATGGGGCGTCCTTTCGTCCCGAGTACACCGCGAAGCGTTCGTTTTCGTATCGGCGTTCGACGGACGCGAACCCGGCCTCCCTCATCCATCCGACTTGCGATTCGAGGGTCGCGCATTTGTCCGTCTCCATGCGTCGGAGCGCGGAAGAAATATCCTCCTCGCCCGCGCCGAGTTCCCGCGCCCGACGCAGCCACGACTCGTGATACCTCGCTTCGATCTCCGGCGTCCCGCCGAGGATTTGATCCCCGTTCACAAACACACCCCCATCCACGAGCACGCGATGCACTTCCCGGAAGAGCCTCCGCTTCGCATCGTCCTCGACGTGGTGGATCGAGAGCGCCGAGACGACGACTTCATATTCCCCCGGCAACGGCTCCCTCGCATAGTCCATGAGACGAAACGCATATCGTCCCTCCGACTCGTCCGAAAAGCGGCTCCTCGCGGCATCGAGCATCTCCTCCGAGAAATCCACCATCGTGACCTCCGACCGAGGGAAATTCCGCCCGACCATCGCGCCGAGAAGCCCCGTCCCCGCCCCGAGGTCGAGTACCCGGAACGAGTCGCCGAGGCCCGCCGGAACAAGCTCCAGAATCGCCCCGTAAAATTCGTCGAAGCACGGGACGAGTTGCCGCCGCGGGAGATCATAACTTTCGACCCCCTCCCCGAACAAACCCGCGACCCCCACCACACTCATTTGCTTTGTCTCATTATTTGAGATATTGTGTTCATTAATTGGTCAGTTTATATGAAGGGGCGAGGGTGGGCAAGCGGAGTGGGGTGGGGGTACTCGACAAGTCGGTTTTGATCCTCTCGTTTTTATCCGAGGCGGGTTCTTCGAGTTTGGCGGGGGTGGTTTCGGGGACGGGTATTCCGCGTCCGACGGCGCATCGGCTTCTTTCGGCTTTGGAGGCGCATCATCTCGTGGCTCGGGAAGGGAAGAAGTTCGCGCTCGGAATGCGTCTTCTCGGGTGGGGTGCGAGGGCGGCTCCGGCGCGGGATCTCGTCGAGTCGTCGCGTCCGGTGCTCGAAAAACTCCGGGATGAGACGGAGGAGAGTACGCAACTTTACGTGAGGGAAGGCGATCACCGGGTGTGCGTCGCTTCGTCGGAGAGGTCGGGCGGAGGGCTTCGAGACACCGTTCACGTCGGGGCGATCATGCCCCTCGATCGAGGCTCCGCCGGGAAAGTCCTCCTCGCGTGGGCGGAGGAAGGGGCGAAGTTCGAAGAAATAAAAAAGCTCGGGTGGGCCGAGAGCGTGGCGGAAAGAGAGGCGGGAGTCGCAAGCGTGAGCGCGCCCGTTTTCGATGGGGACCGCAAAATCGTGGCGGCGGTGTCGGCGAGCGGCCCGATCTCACGCCTCGGGGAGAGTCCGGGGGAGAGGCTTGCGAACTCCGTCGTCGCGGCGGCGCGGGAGATCGAAGTCGCCCGCTTCGCGCGGCGGGAGGCGGGGGTGTTCTCGACCGCCTCCCCGTGAGTTCGAAGCGACCGTTTCGGGCTTCCGGTTTTTACGAACGGTCGCGGGTTTTCCAAAGAGAAGCGAGGATCGAAATTATCACGGTGAGGGCGATGAAGGGGAGCGAGATCCAGATCGGCACCTTCTCGTCGAAGATGCCCGTATAAAAGAACTTCGCTCCGACGAAAACGAGGATGACGGAAAGCCCGATGCTCAAATACACGAACCTCTCCATCATCCCGGCGAGCATGAAATATAGCGGGCGGAGTCCGAGGACGGCGAATGCGTTCGCCGACCACACGATGAACGCGCTCGACGTTATGGCGAAGATGGCGGGTATCGAGTCCACGGCGAAGACGACGTCCGTCGTCCCGACGACGATGATGACCGCGAAGAGCGGCGTCGCCACGAGCTTCCCGGCGTGGCGAGTGAAGAAGCGGTCGCCCTCGAAATCGTCGGTCATCGGGACGAGGCGGCGCGTGAGCCGAAGGACGGGGTTTTTCTCGGGATCCACATTCGCGTCGTTGTGGAACGCCATTCGGATGCCCGTGAAAATGAGGAACGCCCCGAAGACGAAGACGATCCACTCGTACCGGTCGAGAAGCTCCGCCCCGACCGCGATGAACGCCCCACGCAAAATCAGCGCGCCGATGATGCCCCAGAAAAGCACCCGATATTGGTACCGCGAAGGCACCGCGAAGAACGAGAAAATGAGCGCGAAGACGAACACGTTGTCCACCGAGAGGCTCTTCTCGACGATGTATCCGGTGAAATACTCGCCCCCGCGCTCCGGCCCCGCCACGAAGAGGACGACCACGCCGAAGAGGAGCGCGGCGGTGATCCAGAAAACGCTCATCATCGTCGCCTGCCGAAAGGAAATCTCCCGCGACTTCCGGGCGAAGACGAGGAGATCGAGTACGAGAAGCCCGACGATGAGAGCCGTGAAAGAGACCCACGCCCACAACGGAAAAGTCGTCATCGGCCATCACCGCCCGAGAACGTTTCGGCTTTCGCGGCGGCGTCTCGCGGCACGCGAACGCGGCGACCATAGAGTGGGTTCGGGGTGGTCGGGGCATACCTCATATTTCGGCTCCTCGGCTCGTCGTTCACAACAAGCCGGAAGTCTCTCCACCCTCTTTACGAGTGGCGGCTCCGCCGGGCGCGACCGTCGCGCCGTATTGACGACGAAACCGTGAAGGATACTCCCTCCCGGGCGATCCGAAGTCCGGATCGGGGAGAAGTTTATCATGCGAAGTCCGCTCGGCGACGCGGGAGTTTCCCGACTCCCGGTCTTTCCGGGCAAAGCGACCCGTGGGCGGAGGATTCCGCCGATTTGCCGGAAAAATACGTATTTCGAACCATATAAATTTACAGGTGTGCTTTCTTTCGGAGCGTGTGAACATACTTTCGAGGGGTCGCGAGTCGTCCCTTCACCGTACAGGGAGCGAAGAAAGGGAATAGAAAATGGACACACGAACCATCGGATCGAGGTCGGCCATCGTCGCGGCTTTGCTCGCGGCTTTCCTCGCCCTCGCATTGTGGCACTCCACCCCGGCGAAGGCGGCGGAGTTCACCGTGGATGATGGGGACGTCGCCGGACTCAAAACCGCGATCAACGCCGCCAACTCGAACGGTGAGGCCAACACCATACGCCTCGCCGCGAACGGGACGTACACGCTCACGGCGGTGGACAACACCGAGACCACCGGCAACGGAATAGCCTTCAACGGGCTTCCCATGTTGACGACCGAGATCTCGATAGTGGGAAACGGGGCGACCATACAAAGAAGCGACGCCGAAGGCACGCCCGCGTTCCGCATCCTCCGGGTCTCGGATGACGGGAACCTCACGCTCGAAGGCACGACTATCTCCGGCGGCGACTCCGGCAACCGCGACGGCGGTGGCGGCATCTTCAGCCGCGGCATCCTCACCGTCTCGGACTCGACCTTCTCGCAAAATACCGGCGCCGACGGCGGCGGCATACAAAACGTATTCGGCGAGATCGAAGTCTCGGACTCCACCTTCACGGGGAACACCGCCAATCGGCAGGGTGGCTCCGGGGAAGGCGGCGCCATACACACCTTCGCCCGCGACATCGTCATCTCCGGCTCCACCTTCTCGGAAAACTCAGCCAGCCTCAACGGCGGCGCCGTATACCATGACTCCTCCGACGGCTCCGTCTCCGGCTCCGGCTCCACCTTCTCGGAAAACTCCGCCGGTAGAAACGGCGGCGGCATATACCATCAGCGAGGCGCCCTCACCGTCTCGGGTTCCACCTTCTCGGGGAACACCGCCAACGGCGAGTTCGACTTTCAAGGCGGCGGCATATTCGCCGAAAACGAGGGACTCACCGACGGATCGGGAATTCCGATTGAAGATCCCGAGGATCGCACGACCATAACCAACTCGACCTTCACCGGAAACGAAGCCACCGGGACGGATGGAGCATCGGGCGGGGCGATACAAAACACCTTCGGCCTCACGGAGATAAACTTCTCGACCATCACCACAAACACCGCGCAAAGCGGCGGCGGCGGCGTCGCGAGCGGCGGCGGCGACTCCACGGCGACGAGGATCTCCTCCTCCATCGTCGTCGGAAACTCCTCGGACGTGGACAACATGGACGGAACCCGCCCATACGAGAGCGGCGGATCCAACCTCATCGGAGACGGAGAAAGAGCCGCCGACTTCGACGGAACCGAAGACCGAACCGGGGTGACGGTCGCCGAAGCGTTCGGCACGGAATCTCCGAGCCTCGAAGACAATGGCGGCCCGACCAAGACCCTCGCGCTCGAAGACGGAGCCGAGGCGATAAACGCCGCGAACCCGAACGCCTTCCCCGCCACCGACCAGCGCGGCGTGAAGCGTCCTCAAGGCGACGCGCCCGATGTCGGGGCGTTCGAGGTCGAGGTGGATCTCGCCGTCATCGAGCCTCGCCTCACTTTCGGCGGCAAACCTTCGACCATTTACCAGCCGAGAAACGTCATGAGGATGGGCAAGCTCATCGCCCCGCCGGAATACTCGGTGGCGAACCGGAGGATCGTGCTTTTCAGCCGCACCGAAGGCACGCGCTTCACCCCGATCCGGGCGACGACCACCGACGCGAATGGACGCTACGAGTTCCGGGGACTGAGGCCGAGGGTGGACACTTTCTATCTCGCGAGATACGTCGGAAACCCGGACGAAGGACTCCGGGCGACGGGAAGCCCCGTGAGAAAGGTGAACGTGAGGATAAATTAAACGAACCGGAAAAGTTTCCACGAAGAGGCGGGCGCGAAGCGATGCGCCCGCCTCTCGCGCAAGAAAAGTGGTTTCATGAAACCCGGTACGCGAACATCCGGTATCCGTGAGACTGTTTCACCGCCGGAAACGTCGTGAAGGCGACGCTTTTCTCGACGAGGCTCCACTTTCCATCCGCTTCGAATGAGTCCATTTTCTCCCGGAAACCGCCGTTTTCGTACACATCTTCGCGTACTCCGAAGACCATCCATCCGCCGGACTTCACGACCCGGACAAGCTCGTCGAGGGACTCGGGCGGGGCGTGCCCCTCGGTGAATACGCCGATGGAGAATGCCGCGTCGAAGGAATCGTCCGGGAAATCGAGCGTCTCTCCGAGGGTCATCTTTCGGAGGTTTTCGTACGCGCCCTTCTTTCGGGCGATGTCCATCATCCTCTCGGAGAGGTCGATTCCGGTGAGGTTCGTGTATCCGAGGACGCGAAGGGTGTCGCCGAGGATGCCCGTCCCGACCCCGGCATCGAGGAATTTCCCGCCCGGCGGGACGTGCCGCCCGATGAACCCGGCGGCGACCGACGGAACCATGTATCCGAGGGAGAGCATGTCGCCCTCGTAGTCGGCGGCCCACTCGTCGTATGCCTCCGTGAGTTCGTCCTCGCTCGTCGCGCCGTATACCCGTTCGAGCCGTTCTTCGCGAAGTTCCCTTTCCGAAGTACCGATGTTTCCTCCCTCGCTCGGTTCGCAAAAGAGCATCATATACGATCCTCCGGGTGAAACGGCGAGGCGATGCGGATATACTTTGCCATTCTATGAGTGGCGGCGAAGCAAACACGAATCGGTTCCGATGGCGGAGAAGGCTGATTTCATAGCCCTCCGGCTTTCCCCTCTTCGAACACAGAAAGCTCACACCATGCAAAAACAACGAGTCTTTTCGGGCATACAGCCGAGCGGAAACCTCACCGTCGGAAACTATCTCGGCGCGCTCAAAAACTGGGTCGCCATTCAAAAAGAGTACGAAAACTATTTTTGCATCGTGGATCTCCACGCGATCACCGTCCCGCAAGATCCGAAAATCCTCCGCCAGAAAATACGCGAGGTCGCCGCGATATACTTCGCCGTCGGCCTCGACCCGGAACATTGCGTCATCTTCCGCCAAAGCAAAGTCCCCGAACACACCGAACTCGCGTGGCTTTTGAATTGCATCGCACGCTTCGGGGAGCTTTCGCGGATGACGCAATTCAAGGACAAAACGCAAAAAGGCGGCGCGGACTCGGCGAGCGCGGGCCTTTTCGACTATCCCGTTCTCATGGCGGCGGACGTTCTTCTTTACAACGCGCACCTCGTCCCCGTCGGCGACGACCAAAGACAGCACCTCGAACTCATGCGGACGCTCGCGAGGCGTTTCAACCACACGTATGGCGAGACGTTCGTCGTGCCGGAGGCCATGATCCCACCGACCGGAGCGCGCGTCATGGGCCTCGACGACCCGACCATGAAAATGTCGAAAAGCTCCCCCGCCCCCGCCCACTACGTCGCCATCCTCGACGAGCCGGACACTATCCGAAAGAAAATACGGCGCGCCAAAACCGACTCCGGCTCGGGGATAACCGCGACCGACGACAAACCCGCCATCCGAAACCTCCTCGACATATATTCCGCGATGAGCGGAAAGACGATCTCGGCCCTCGAAGCCGAATACGAAGGAAAAGGATACGGCGACCTCAAAAAAGACCTCGGGGAAGTCGTCGTCGAGGGGCTCGCGCCGATCCGGACCCGCGCCCTCGAACTCCTCGACGACCCCGGCGAACTCGACTCGATCCTCGACTCCGGCGCCGAAAGGGCGAAAAAGGTCGCCTCATCCATACTCCGCGACGCGCAAACGAAGATGGGCGTGGATTGATGGGCGAGGGATGAGCGAAGAAGCCGGACGAATCGAAGCTAAGATCCTCAAAGTTTTGTCGGCCATCCCACGCGGAGTCCTTTATTCGACGACGGATTGGGGCAGGATTTTGAACGAGGACAAACGCGAGATACGAAAGACACTCGACGCTCTCGAAGCGGAAGGCCGCATCGAGGTGGTTCGGAGCGAGGAGGGGCGTCCGGACAAGCCGCTTTATAAACTGAAAAATGCGTAAACTCGAAACGACACTCGACCGCATAGACCGGAAGGGATACGGAGCGTACAAAGATCTCTCCGGCTCCCACGACTTCGACGACTTCACGCTTTTTATAGACCGCGTTCAAAGAGACCCTTTCGCCCCGCCCTCCCTCGTCCGGGTGAGGACGAAAGCGAACCGCTTCGATCCTCCGCTTTTCGAGAACCCCGTCCGGCGCTTCGCCTTCGAGGATTTCTTGACCCGATGCGTGGACGAGGCCATCCGAAAGGTCGTCCGCGGAAACCGAGGCTCCGGCGGGAGCGGGCGCATCGAAATACAAAGCCCCTCGCAGATCGTCCTCCCCCGAACCGCGATGGTCGTGGATGGTGAATATATCGAGGCGAGGATGGCCGTCGGGCTTCCGGCTCGCGGTCGGAGCGTGGACGCGAAGGCGGCGAAGGACATGCTCCTCGAAGAACTCCCCGAAATCGTACGCCGCGCTCTCTCGCCGGAGAACGTGGACGCGGAAACCGCACTCCGGCATGTCGAGACGGTCGAGGACGCGGAGAGTTTGCGCGATCTCCTCCCCTCCCTCGGACTCGTCGCGTTCGTCGCGGACGGCGCGATGCTTCCTCGCGAGAGCGGGGCGAGCGACCGTCCGCTCCGGGAAGGCTCCATACCCTTCGAGAGTCCACCGGAGATGCGCATCCCCGTCGAGCTTCCGAACCGGGGAGAGGTTTCGGGGATGGGGATTCCCGAAGGCGTCACACTCGTCGCGGGGGGCGGTTTCCACGGGAAAAGCACGCTCCTCGAAGCTATTTCGCTCGGCGTGTACGACCACGTTCCGGGGGATGGGCGCGAGTTCGTCGTGAGCCGGGGGGACTCCGTGAAAATTCGGGCCGAGGATGGGCGGAGTGTTTCCGGGGTGGATATTTCGGCCATGATCGGGGATCTCCCCGGCGGGAAGGACACGAGCCGATTCTCGACTCCGAACGCCTCCGGCTCGACTTCGCAGGCGGCGAACATTTCCGAGGCTCTGGAAATCGGGACGTCGCTTCTTCTCGTGGACGAGGACACGAGCGCGACGAACTTCATGGTCCGGGACGAGAGGATGCGCGAACTCGTCCGGAAAGAGCCGATCTCACCGTTCATCGAACTCGTGAAACCGCTCCACCGAAACCTCGGCGTATCCACCATAATCGTCGTCGGAGGCGTCGGCGGCTATCTCGACGTGGCCGACAGCGTAATTTTGATGGAGGATTATGCCCCCTCCGAGGCGACGGCCCGAGCCGCCGAAGCCCGCGAGAAGTTCCCTCCCCGCGCATCGGCGACCCCGGCGTCGGCGGGCGGCGCGGACGTGGAGAATCCCTCCCACCGGACGATCCGAGCCTCCTCGATAAACCTTCGCCGAGGAAAGAAAGAGACGGCGAGAGGGCGGGGAACGGATGCCATCGAACTCGGACGGGAGCGCGTGGATCTCTCGCACCTTGAACAACTCGCCGAGCCGGGGCAAACCGAGGCCATCGCCCGCGCCATCGGGAACTTCGCCGCCGGAAAGAAAGACCGGAGCCTCCGCGAAGCAGTCGAGGAAGCCCTTGCGAACATCGAGCGCGACGGCCTCGGCTCGCTCGGGGACTTCCGGGGGAATCCCGGCGAGATGAGCATGCCACGCTCGCAGGAAATAGCGGCGGCGATGAACCGCGCTCGCTCGCTTCGGGCGGACTCTCGCTGACGCTCGGTCGCCAGCCGCGCGATGGATCCGAGATCCCGAAAGGACACGATCCGGAAAGGAAGGTTCCGACAACCCCGTCATGGCGCGACATGGTTGATCCGGGATCCGGGCAGTCGCTTCCGCATACGTCCGACGTCGCGAATCGCCGAGCCGCAAGTCAACGCTCTTCGCCGCTCGCCTCCCGAAAACCGGAACTTGGTCGGCGGATTCCGCATGCTTTGGGAGCCGCCTTTTTTCACAGCGGAAGGCTCCTTATACGCAGTCCGGTTGACCATCTTCTCCCGGGGTTCGTACTCGTCTTTCCCGGCTCGCGGAGCCACCCGCCCGGACTCCAAATTATCCGATCAACCCACCGGCTCCCCCCCTCCGCCGGACTCTCCGGGGAGGCACGCCATCGTCGCGAGCATTATGGCGACGACCTTTTCCTCGCCATCCTTCACCGCGCTCACTTCCGCTTGGACGACGGAGATGTTTCGTCCGGGTTTTTGAACCGTCGCCCTCGCGATGAGCTTCTCCCCGACAGCGGGACGAAGCATGTTCATTTTGAATTCGACGGAGAGGACGGACGAGTCCTTCGGCATGAGGGTGTACGCGGCGAATCCGGCGGCGTTGTCGGCGATGGTGGAGGTCGCCCCGGCGTGGAGGAATCCGTCGTGCTGGCAGAGATCTTCGCGGAACGGGAGATGCACTTCGCAGTATCCCGGCCCGACCTCCCGAAGCTCCGCGCCGATGGTCTTCATGAAGGTTTGCCGCTCGAAGCCGTCCCTCGCTTTGCGGGCGAAGTCCTCGTCGGCGGGCTTGAATTTCGTCTCGATGTCCTCGGCTCCTCTCGGTCGAAGCGTTCACTTTGAATGGCAGCGTGGGATTCTATTCGACGCGAGGTATGTTTTGCGGTGAATTCCGCCCCGCGCTGCTATTATTAATCGAGTATGCAGTGGGAAGAAGGAGAAACGGTCGAGGAGCGGGCGGAGGAAGAGACGCCGTCATGGTTCCGCCTGAAGGCTGTCGCCGTGCATCTTTACACGGCGAGTGGGGTCGTGCTCGCGCTCCTCATCCTCGCCGCCGCTTTCCAGGGCGAGGCTCAGAAAGCATTGTGGCTCATCCTCGCGACCCTCGTCATTGACTCGACGGACGGGCTGCTCGCGCGGAAGTTCCGGGTGAAGGAGGCGTTGCCGTACTTCGACGGGGCGATGCTCGACAATATCGTGGACTACATAACTTATGTGTTCGCGCCGATCATACTTCTTTGGAGCACCGGGTATTTGCCCGCCGGGGACATCGGCCTCATCATCGCCGCCGTGCCGCTCTTGGCGGCGAGCTACCAGTTTTGCCACGTGGATGCGAAGACCGACGACCATTTCTTCCTCGGCTTCCCGAGCTATTTCAACGTGCTTGCGTTTTACGCCATCGTCTTCGAGATGTCTCCGGGGGCTTTGACCGCGCTCATACTTTTCTGCTCGCTGCTCGTGTTCGTCCCGATCCGGTATATATATCCGACGCGGACGGCGATATTCCGTAAGCTCTCGCTGACTTTGACGACGTTGTGGCTCGTGAGCTACGCGGTCATCCTCGTGCAGTTTCCGGAGCCGACGCCCCTCATCCTCGCTTGCTCCATCGCGTACCTCGCGTATTATTTCGGCCTCTCCCTCTTCCTCCACGTGAAGACGGTCCTCGACCGCCGCCTCGAAGAACGCGAAGCATAAAGCGGAAAGCGGCTCGCCTTCGGCGAACCGCGCTTGTCAGCATTTCAGCCTGCCGCTTTCAAAGCGGGTTCTCGGAAGAAAGCTGCCGGATTCCGTATCATGCCTTTATTGGCGAAATGGAGATGGGAAAGGATTTGCTTTGACGCTCAATGAACAGCTTTTGAAACGACTCATAGAAACCCCCGGAGTGCCGGGACGGGAGGAGAAACAGCGCGAGATCGCCCGCGAGCATCTCGGCTCGCTCACCGACGAGGTACGCACCGACTTGCTCGGGAGCGTCATCGGGACGAAGAACGGGGGCGATTTCTCGGTGATGGTCGCGGCTCATATGGATGAGATCGGGTTCATCGTCAAATACATTGACGACAAGGGTTTTTTGCGTCTCCAAACCCTCGGAGGCCACGATCCCGCGAACATGGTGAGCCAAAGAGTCATCGTCACGACATCGGACGGCGAGTGCCTCCGGGGCGCGCTCCAGCCAGCCAGAAAGCCGCCGCACATCGCGGGCGACGACGCGAAGAAGCTCCCGAAGGCCGAGGAGTTCTTCGTGGATCTCGGGCTGGAGGCCGAAGCCGTGAAGGAAAAGGTGCGCGTCGGAGATTTCGTGACGATGGATCGGACGCTCGAAAAGGTCGGCGGAAACTATATTGCGAAGGCGATGGACGACCGCATCGGACTCTTCGTGATGTACGAGGCTCTCCGCGAGATGAACTCGAACGAGGCGACCGTCCACGCGGTGGCGACTTCGCAGGAAGAAGTCGGGCTTCGCGGGGCGACCGCGAGCGGGTCGGGGCTCGAGCCGAGCGTCGTAGTCGCGCTCGACATCACGCTCGCGCTCGACGTGCCGGGCGGCGGGAACGAGAATGAGATATCGAAGCTCGGGGGCGGGGCGGCGATAAAGATAATGGACGGTTCCCTCATCTGCCACCCGAAGCTCGTCGAACATTTCCGGGCTATCGCGGAGAGGGAGGACATCCCCCACCAGATGGAGATTTTGCCCCGCGGCGGCACGGATGCGGGCGGCGTCCAAAGATTGCATGGAGGCATACCGGCCATAACCCTCTCCATCCCATGCCGATACGTCCACTCGGTCAATGAAATGGTGAACAGCGAGGATGTCCGGGCGTGCATCACGCTTCTGGCGCGGTATCTCGAAGAGGCGCA
>JACDAJ010000315.1 GCA_013695475.1 Rubrobacter sp.
TTCATTTCGCCGATGCGTTCGGCGAGGCGTTTTTTGAACTCGTCGTATATTTTCGCGTGGACGTATATCCTCTCCGCCGCGATGCAAAGTTGCCCGCTCCCGGAGAACGCGGCCCGCTCCGCGCCGATCACCGCCCGATCCAAATCCGCGTCCTCGCACACGATCATCGCATTCTTCCCGCCGAGTTCGAGCGAGAAGCCTGTGAGATTTTCGGCGGCTCTTTTTGCGACGATCCTCCCCGTCTGTGTGCTTCCGGTGAACGTCACGAAGTCCGACTCCTCGATGATCGCCGCCCCGAGTTCCGATCCACTTCCGACGACGATTTGCACGAGTTCCCCCGGAACGCCCGCCTCGGCCATGAGCTTCGCCGCCCACAAAGCGGTGAACGGCGTTTGTTCGTCCGGTTTTATGAGCGCGGCGTTTCCGGCGAGAATCGCGGGTATCGCGTCGGTGGCGGCGAGGTCGAGCGGATAATTCCACGGTGCGATGAAGGAGCATACGCCCCGAGGATGGCGATGCTCGACGGTCGAGGTTATGAGCGGGAACGCACTCCTTCGACGCTTCGTTTTCAGGAAATTCTTCGCCGTCCTCGCGTAATAACGTGAGACGATGGCGGTATCCAAAACTTCTTCGAGGGCGTGGCGGCGCGCCTTCCCGGTTTCGAGTTGTATGAGGTCGAGGGCTTCTTCCTGACGGTCGAGGACGAGGTCGTGGAAACGGAGGAATATTTTCGACCGCTCGTTTATGGGAACCTCGCGCCAACTTTTTTGCGCCTCCCGCGCCCGGTCCGCCGCCCGTCGCACATCCTCCGGTGAGTTTCGTGGAACATCCCCGAGAATTTTTCCTGTGAGCGGCGTTTCGACGGCGATGGCGTCGCTGTTTCCCTCGGAGGGGGCGGCGAGGCGCGCGAGTTCATGAAGGAAGGCCGCGCGGTTTTCGGATGGGTTCGAGGTTCTCATGGTCGCCATTCTTCTCATCCTCCGTCGGCCCGGACTCGGGCGGTTCGGAGGAGAAAGAGGCCGTATATTACGAATCCGAATGTTCCGGCGTAAAGGAGGAATTGGTACGCCGTCGAGCCGAGGTTCGCAAAGGCGATGGAGAGCGAGACGATAAAGTGGACGGCGACGGTCGGCCATATGGATGCCGTTCGCCAGCGGATCGCCGCGTACGCGAAGCTCCCGCACAAGGTGAGCGCGGTGATGAAGCGGGCTTCGGGAACCGGGCCGCCCGTCGCGTTTATGCCGTATGCGACGATGCCCGAAAGGACGGCGGTGAGAGCGGCGGCGAGGACCGGGCCTCGGTGGATGAGCGCGCGCCACATAACGCCCCGAAACACGATCTCCTCCGCGAAAGCCGCGAATCCCGTCGTGACGAGAAGCGCGAGAATCTGCCCGAACCCATCGGGAACCCGAACCCCGTCCGAGAGCGCGATGGCGGCGATGGCGAGGGGCGGAAGCGCGAGCGGCAGATTCCTCCACCTCGTTGTGAATCCGGCCTCGCGCCACCATCCGAGCCACGTGAGGAGGATGGCGGCGAAGATTATCGCGAGTATCCCGTATACGCCCTCGGCGCTCTGGAACGTCGAGAGCATGCGTTCGATTTGCGTCGGAGGCTCGAACGCCGACGGGTCGAGTTGCGTCAAATCCCCGACGACGACGACCGGATACATCGCCCTCCCGACGTATGTGAACACGAAAAGAACGCCCACGACGAGGAGCGAGAATGCGACCGGATACTTCGTGGCGAGGAGTTTCAAAGAAGTTTCTCTTTCAGTCCCGCCAATATGAGGTCGAGGCCGAACTCGAACTCGGTGTCATGGTTCACATTGTCGAGCATCGGGGCGAGTTTGGATATTTCGGGGAAATCTTCGACGGCGAGGCTCCCCGCCCCGCCTTCTCCGGGTTCGAGGGCGAAGCCGCGTATTTCGGCCATCGCGTACCCGAACGTATAGTTCGTGAGTACCCGGAACGCATGGAAAGCCGTCTCGGAGTCGAAGCCCGCGCCTTTCATCGTCCGAAGGAACGCCTCGAAGAGCCAAAGTCCGCCGGGGCTCTTCGGCGGGCGGCTGACGAGGAGGGGGAAGACGTTCGGGTGGCGATGCGCGAGGCTCCGGAAGCGGCGGTATCCGACCCGTATCCGCTCTTCCCATTCCGTTTGGTCGAGGGGAATTTCGAGTTCTTTGAGGATGACCTCGACCATGCCGTCGAGGAGCGCGTCCTTGTTCGGGACGTGGTTGTAAATTGACATCGCCTCCACGCCAAGCTCCGCCCCGAGCCTCCGCATCGTCAGCGAGGAAAGCCCCTCCCCGTCCACGATGCCGACCGCCGCCGCGAGAATGCGCCCCCTCGACAACCGCTTCCTTTTCGCCGCCTCCATCCAAACCTCCGAAACTCCCGCCGAGATTCCTTGACAAGCGTACATTATATCCGGTATCCTTACGTTGTAAATTTACAACGTAAGTAAATTTTGGGAAGGAGGAGCGCATGAGGGTTTCGCGGAAAGATCTCGACCGGGCGGTGTCGCGGAGAATAATCTCCGACGGGCAAGCCGGAGAATTTTGGCGGATGCTCGAAGAAGAGCGGTCGGGGGAGGCTCGTTTCGACCTTCCGCATGTCGCGTATTATTTCGGGGCGATCATCGTCGTCTCGGCGATGACGTGGTTCATGACTCTCGGATTCGAGCGTTTCGGCGGGGTCGGAATCACGGCGATCTCGGTCGCGTACGCTTTCGTTTTCGCCGCCTTCGGGGCGTGGATGTGGGGGCGAGAGGAGCTTCGGGTTCCGGGCGGATTGCTCGTCGCGGCGGCGGTGTGCATGGCTCCGCTCGCGGTGTATGGAATTCAAGAAGCCTTCGGAGTGTGGCCGAGTGAAAACCCCGGCACGTACCAAAGTTTCTACGAGTGGATCCCCGGCGGATGGTTCGCAATGGAGGTCGCGACGATCTTCGCCGGAGCCGTCGCAATATACTTCGTCCGGTTTCCGTTCCTCGTGGCGCCCGTCGCGTTCACGTTGTGGTTCATGAGCATGGACGTCTCGCCGCTCATCTTCGGCGAGAATTTCTACGAGCAAAGCGGTCCGCAGTGGGTTTCGATGGGCTTCGGGGCGGCGATGCTCGCCGGGTCGTTCGTCGTGGATCGCCGGACGGAGGAAGACTATGCTTTCTGGGGATACCTTTTTGGGATGTTCGCGTTTTGGGGCGGATTGAGTTTGTTCGAGGGCGGGAGCGAAGTCGAGTGGGCGATATATGGCGCGGTGAACCTCGGACTCATGCTCCTCTCCGTTTTGCTCGACCGGAGGGTGTTTCTTGTTTTCGGGGCTATCGGAGTGTTCGGATATGTCGGGCATCTCGCGTGGGATCTCTTCGAGAACTCGATGCTTTTCCCGTTCGCATTGTCCGCCGTCGGACTCGCGGTCATCGCGCTCGGGATTTTATATGCGAGGAATCGCGAGGGGATCGAGGGCGCGGTCATGTCGCTCGTGCCGGATGGGGCGAGAGATTTTCTTCCTCGGGAGAGGGCGGGGCGATGAACCCACGTCGCTTCGGCGGCGCGAACCGCCCGTTTCGGATCGAAGGAACGAAGCATCGCGGCGCAGAAAACTATGGCGAGGAGGCCGGGGGCCGTGGGACGACGGGACATCCAGAAAACGGAGTTCTCGAGCCTCCGAACGCGATGGTACCTTTCATGGATCATCCCCTCGACGGAACGCGCTTGGAAATCGAAGATACATTGTCGTGGCGCGAGGCTCCGCCTCGTTTCACGAAGGTTCGCTGATGGATTCACTCATAAAGCCCGGCTCTTTGTTTTTGCGTCTCGATGGTGTTTTTGACTTGCCTCGCTTCGGGGAGGGCCATGTTTTTGAGTTCGATGTTCCGGCCTTTGTTCGTGGTGATGGTGAGCGTGCAGTTTATGAGGCCGCGGGTGGCGACGGTGGCGATGTCGCGGAGGTGGATGTCTTCGATGCTCCGGCCTTGCCAGCCGGACCGGATCTCGACCCGGTCGGGATAAACGCCGACTATGTGGTTTGCGTGGGCCGCCGCTTCGACTATGGGGAGTCCCAAAAGATCGCCCTCCTCGCTCCGAAAAGCGCCGGACGAGATTTCCCCGCCCGGCGCGTGGTTTGCAATTGCCAGTTTGTTAAGTCGTGCTTCCGGTCGTCTCTCTCCGGTCGGAGGTTCCGTAGCCGTTTCCGTTCGGCTGGTCGGTCGCCACGAGACCTTCAGAGTAACCATATCCTCCGTGGTCGCTTATGTCGAGGCCGTTGAGTTCGTGTTCGGGCTTGACCCGGATGCCGATGGTCGCCTTCAAAATCCCGAAGACAGCGAGCGAGGCGAAGAACACGAAGCCCCCGACCGCCGCGATGCTCACCGCCTGTACGCCAAGCTGCGTGAAGCCGCCGCCGTAGAAAAGTCCGGGGAGTCCGCCGTTCGCCTCGGCGAGGGCCGGGGTGGTGAAAAGGCCCGCCGAGAGCGTTCCCCACACGCCGCCCATGCCGTGGGCCGCGATGGCTCCGACCGGGTCGTCAATGCCGATGCGATCCATGAGGAGCGCGGTCGCGTACATCACGACGCCCGCGATGAGGCCGATGACGACCGCCGCCCACGGGGCGACGAAGGCGCACGTCGCGGTGATGGCCACGAGTCCGGCGATGGCTCCGTTCCCGGCCATCCCCACGTCCACGAAGCCCTTGTAAAAGTATGTGATGAGCATCGCGCCGATGATGCCCGCGGCGGCGGCGAGGTTCGTGGTCAAAGCGATGTCGGCGATGTCCACGGTCGCGGCGAGCGTCGAGCCGGGATTGAAACCTTGCCAGCCGAGCCAGAGTATGAGGACACCGAGGACGGCGAGGGGCATATTGTGGCCGGGCATGAGTTGTGGGCGGCCGTTGTCGTCGAACTTGCCGAGGCGCGGGCCGACGATGATCGTACCCGCCAAAGCGGCCATCGCCGCCGAGAGGTGAACGACCGTCGAGCCTGCGAAATCCTGCTTGCCGAGGGCGCCGATCCACCCTTCGTCGCTCCACACCCAGTGCGCTCCCATCGGATATATGATGCCGACGAAAATTATGGCGAATATGAGGTACACCGAGAATTTCGTCCGCTCGAGCATCGTCCCCCACACGATGGCGAGCGCGACCATCGCGAAAGCCGCCTGGAAAATGAAGAGCATCGAGAGCGGGATCGTCCCGGCGTCAATGTTCCCGCTCAGAAACCATCCTTCGAGGCCGAAGAACGGGTTTCCGGCTCCGAATGCGATCCCGAACCCGATGGCCCAGAAAACGATGGCTCCGATCGCCATGTTCGCGAGGATCTTCGCCACCACGTTCCCGACGTTCTTCATGCGCGAGAACCCGACTTCGAGCATGGCGAATCCGGCCTGCATGAACAGGACGAGGACGAACGCGAGCATCACCCACATCGTGTCGAGAACCGCGACGGTTTCGGTGGGGGATAGTCCTTCCTGCGCGAACGCGACGGCTGGCAGAGCGAGCACCATCAACGCCGATGTGATTGACAACATGAAGAGCCTTCGCAAGGGAACCTCCTTCGGAAAATGGACAATCTGCAATATGCACACAGTCTATGCCCGCTCTTCGCGGCGGTCTTTGGCCGAGCGTATAAACATGCGAGGTTCGGGGGGATTGAATCTTTGTACATTGGGTTATTGGTTTGTGGTTATTGGTTTGTGGTTATTGGTTATTGGCAAGTGCGAAAACCACAACCAATAACCGGGGCGGAGCCGAAGGCGGAGCGGCCAACCAATAACCGGGAGCGAAGCGACCCTATCTGTCGCGGAGGCTCGACGGTTTGCTTGGGGCGCGCCCCAAAAGTTGCATCGCTTTTATCCCGAGCGTGATCCGCTCGCGGTCTTCGCTCTTCTCCACGTTCAGCCCGGTGAGTTCGGAGATGCGGTCGAGGCGGTACCGGATCGTGTGGCGGTGGGCGAAGAGTTCCCCGGCCGTTTTCACGGTCGAAGCGTCGTTTCGGAGGTATGTGATCATGGTTTCCACAAGCTCGGTGCCGTACCGCTCGTCATACGCGACCGCGCTTTCGAGCGTCTCGGAATAAAAGGTTTCGAGTTCCGCCGGGTCGTCTTGAAGAACCTTGAAAAGAAGTTTGTACGTCCCCGTCTCCTCGAACGTCGAGACGGACGACGAGCCTTTTATCCGGTGGCCGATCTCGAGCGAAACCTCCGCCTCCGCGTACGCGTCGGTGAGGAGCTTCGGGTCTTCTTTATAACGACCGATCCCGACGGATACCGTGAGGTCGGGCAAAAGTCCTTTCACGTATCTTTGAACTTGTGATGCGAGAAGATTCGCCTTCTCTGGCAATTCCTCCCTCGCCTCGCCCTCGGACGTGCCGATGAAGAGGATGACGTTGTCGGAGCGCGGGCCGGTCAGGAAGTTCGAGAAAAGCTGGCGGGCTTGCAAACGCACCGCGTCCGCGAGGCGACGTTTCAATTCCTGGATCGCGGGTTCCTTGAGTTTGCGCCGCTCCAGATATTTCGCGAAGTCGTCTATGTCCACGATGAGGGTGAGCGCGCCGTCGCGGAGGTCGGCTCCGAGGTATCGGGCGCGTTGCAAAAGGAGATCCACCGACCCGTAATGCCCGGTGATGAGGTCGTCCACGAAGTCCCCCCGAACCCCGAGTTCGGTTTCGAGGCGAATCCTCTCCTTCCCGAGTTCGGTTTCGAGGGCGCGTCTCGCCCAGTAAAGATGGACGACATCCTCCGGCGCGAGCGGCCTTTCTTCGAGGTCGAGCCATAAATATCCGGAGGGCGTTTCGTTTCCGATCGGCGTCCAGTGAAGCTCGCCGCCCGCGACCCGCCACCTTTCGACCGGAACCGAAAGGAAACCGTCCGGGAGCCTCGCGTACCGGTCGCGCCTCTCGCGCCGCGTCTCGTCCACGCTCGACGCGAGAGAGGCTCGGAGGTCGCTCTCCTCCAAAGTTTCGGCGAGCTTTTCGCCTCTCGTGTCCCCCGAAACGAGCCGCCCGACCGGGTCTTCGAGGACGATCGGCCTCCCGAGCGCATCGGAGATCCGGGCGGTGAGCGACTCCACCGAATCCACGCCGCCGAACAGCCGACGGCTCGCCGCGTGCGAGAGAAGGAGAAGCTCGTTCCCGCCGGAGAAGATCGAGAAAATCTCCCGGAGCGGAACCCCCGGCGACACGCGGAAGACGGCCACCCCGAGACTCGCCGCCAACTCCGACGCGCCCGCATCGAGTTCCCCCTTCGAACGCCACACGACCGCCGGGGAGCCGCCCTCTTTCACCGCTTTCAGAAACGAATCGTCGAGTTTCGCGCGCGAAGTGACGGCGGCTTCGCCCGGATGGAGCCACCCTTCGACGCCGTCCTCCTCGATGGCGATGCCCGAGACATCGCCCGTTCCCCCGCCCGGCGCGAGGATTTCCGCGCCGAGATCCTCACGCATCAACCTCGAAAAATCACCGAAATCCACATACGCTCCGTTCGCAACATGATGTAACCGACACGCGATATTTTGCGACCGCTCGCCACAGATAGCAAATGGTTGGTCGCTCCGTACCCGGCTTCGCCGCCTTCGGCTCCGCTCCGGTTATTGGTTCGTGGTTATTGGCAAGTACAAAAACCAATAACCACGAACCAACAACTAAAAACCGGGAGCGAAGCGACCCACTCGATATTGCCAGCCTTCGCGGTAAAATCCCGGAGTCGAAAATTCGACCGTTTGCCTCCCGGACGGAGGCCGTATACTTGCCGGAGCCATCACCGAGGGGAGAACGCCATCTCCGATAGCCAGATAGTCGTCCGAGGGGCGAGAGAACACAATCTGAAAGACATCTCCGTCGCCATGCCACGCGACGAACTCGTCGTCGTCACCGGACTTTCGGGGAGCGGGAAAAGCTCCCTCGCCTTCGACACCATATATGCCGAAGGACAAAGAAGGTACGTCGAAAGTTTGTCGGCGTATGCCCGTCAATTCCTCGGGCAAATGGACAAACCCGACGTGGATCACATAGACGGACTCTCGCCCGCTGTCTCGATCGACCAGAAAACCACCTCGAATAATCCCCGCTCCACCGTCGCGACGGTGACGGAGACGTATGATTATCTCCGGCTTCTTTACGCCCGCGCGGGTCGCCCTCATTGCCACGTGTGCGGTTTTCCGGTCGCTTCCTCGACTCCGCAACAAATGGTCGAGAAGGTTCTCACTTTGCCGGAGAAGACTCGGTTCATGGTCATGGCTCCGGTCGTTCGTGGGCGGAAGGGCGAGTATGGGAAGATGTTCAAGGAGCTTTCCGACGACGGGTATGCCCGCGTTCGGGTGGACGGGGAGCTTCATGAGCTTCCCGTGGATCTCGGCCTCGACAAGAAATACAAACACGATATCGAGGTCGTCGTGGATCGCCTCTCGATGCGAGACGGCATCGAACGTCGGCTGACGGATTCGGTGGAGACGGCTCTCCGCCTCGCCGATGGCCTCGTCCAAATCGAAACCGTCGAGAAGAATGGCGGCGGAGCGAGCGAGTCCATGCTCTTCTCGGAGAACTTTTCATGCACGAATTGCGGGGCTTCCATCGCGGAGATTCAGCCGCGAACGTTCTCTTTCAACAGCCCGCACGGCGCGTGCGACCGGTGCGACGGACTCGGGAGCCGCCTCGAAATAGACCCCGAACTCGTCGTGCCGAACGGCGACCTCTCCATAAACGAAGGCGCGCTCGCGCCGTGGGCGAACTCGTCGAGCGAGTACCAAAATAGTATTTTGTGGGCGCTAACGGACAAGTTCGGTGTGGATCTCGACATCCCGTGGCGCGACCTCCCCGACGAGCAAAAAAACCTCGTCCTCCACGGCACCGACGACGACAAAATCTATATTTCGTACCGGAATCGGTATGGTCGGCGGCGGCAATATATGGCGAATTTCGACGGGGTCGTCGGAAATTTGCAAAGGCGGTACGCCGAGACGGACTCCGAGTACCGGCGGGAGAAGATCGAAGAATATATGGGCCACGTCCCATGCCCGAAATGCCACGGCGCGAGGCTCCGCCCCGAGGCTCTCGCGGTGCATGTCGGGGGGAAGAACATCCACGAGTTCACGGAGCTTTCCGTTCGGGACGCGCAGAATTCCTTCGAGGACATCGAGTTCACGGACCGTGAATGGCTCATCGGCGAGCGGGTGATAAAAGAGATCCGGGAAAGGCTCGGCTTCCTCGTGGATGTCGGCCTCGGATATTTGACGCTCTCTCGCGCCGCCGGAACGCTTTCGGGCGGGGAGGCGCAAAGGATTCGGCTCGCCTCGCAGGTCGGGAGCGGCCTCGTTGGGGTTCTTTATGTTCTCGACGAGCCTTCCATCGGGCTTCATCAACGGGATAATAAACGGCTCCTCGAAACGCTCGTGAAACTCCGCAACCTCGGGAATACTCTCATAGTCGTCGAGCATGACGAGGAGACGATACGAAGCGCCGATCACGTCATTGACGTGGGGCCGGGGGCGGGGATTCATGGCGGTGAGATCATCGCGGAAGGCTCGGTGAAGGACATCGAGGGCGAGTCCCGCTCCGTCACAGGCGACTTCCTTTCGGGTCGGAGGCGCATCGAGCCGCCGGAGGGGCACCGCGAGCCGACGGGCGCCGTCACCGTCCTCGGAGCGTCGGAGAATAATTTGAAGGACGTGGACGCGGAGTTCCCGCTCGGGGTTTTCACGTGCGTCACCGGGGTCTCCGGCTCCGGTAAAAGCACGCTCGTGAACGACATCCTTTATAAAGCGCTCGCGAACCGGGTGAGCCGGGGGAAGAACCGTCCGGGGCGGCACAAAGGTCTTCGTGGGGTCGAGGATGTGGACAAGGTCATTGACATTGACCAAAGCCCCATCGGGCGCACTCCGAGGTCGAATCCGGCGACGTATACGAAGGTCTTCGACCACATTCGACAGATTTTCTCGCAAACCCCGGACGCGAAGGTGCGGGGCTATAAACCGGGTCGCTTCTCTTTCAATGTGAAGGGCGGACGGTGCGAGAATTGCAAAGGCGATGGACAAATACGCATCGAGATGCACTTCCTCCCGGACGTGTATGTTCCGTGCGAGGTTTGCAAAGGCCGAAGATACAACAACGCGACCCTCAAAGTCCACTATAAAGGGAAGTCCATCTCCGACGTTTTGGAGATGACCGTCGAGGAGGCGTGCGAGTTCTTCGAACCCGTCCCGGCCATCGCGAGGCGTTTGAATACGCTAAACGACGTCGGCCTCGGATATGTCCGGCTCGGGCAGCCCGCGACGACGCTCTCCGGTGGCGAGGCGCAAAGGGTGAAGCTGGCGAGCGAGCTTGGGAAGCGGGCGACGGGAAAGACCGTGTACATCCTCGACGAGCCGACGACGGGGCTTCATTTCGCCGACGTGGAGCGGCTCCTCGAAATACTCCATCGGCTCGTGGACACGGGGAACACCGTCATCGTCATCGAGCACAACCTCGATGTCATACGCTCCGCCGACCATGTTCTCGATCTCGGCCCCGAAGGCGGCGACGAGGGCGGGGAGATCGTCGCGGTCGGGGCGCCGGAGGAAGTCGCCCGCGTCGAGGAGTCGCATACCGGACGCTTTCTCCGGGAGATGATGCCGGAGGTTGTGGCGGCGGGTTGAGTATGTGAGCGACGGCCTCTCGATTTCCGAGGAGCAATTTGGCCGGAAGGTCGGCAAGCACGCCGCCGCCTTCGGATTGGATGCTTCGAACCCGGAGCATCGCGCACGGCTTCGAGCGGTGATCGAAGGCATATCAAACTCGCCGGACGAGGTTGCCGAAGGTCGTTTTCGCGGTCGAGAGCGGGTTCGATTTTTCTTCAAAGATGAGGATATGGTCGTGGCGACGCTTTCCAACGAGTTTGTTACCATTTTAAATGGTGGCATTTCCAACCCATCTGTAAGGAAAGCGTTGCAAGATGAGCGATGAAATTTCGGGCATGATCGGCGAGGCGATCGGTCGTCGTTTGATGAAAGTGGCGGCTTCGGCGCATCTCTTCGAGGGGAAATTGGACGACGCTCCCATAGATTTGTGGCTGTTCCTCGAAGGCATGTCTCCGTTGCGCGTTTTCGGCGGGTCGGACGGGTGGCGTTTGTCGGCTGACGGAACGCCGCCGGAGCCATTCGACATGGGCGAGTCCGGCGAAGTCGTAATTAGCGACGTGTCCGAGAAGACCGCGTTCGGAGCGGTGATCGGCAGAAAGCTCGAAGGTGCGTGGCTCGTGGAATCCTCCGGCGGAGTCGTCGGTATACGCTTCGATTTCGGCCTTCCCGCGAAGCCGCTCATCCTCAACCGCGACGACGAACTCCTCATCCTCGACGAATTTCCCCCCGATCCCGAAATGGATGAAGCCACCGAGACCCGCATCCGCCCGGTGGCGATGAAATAACTTTCGCCCGTTCGATCTGACATATAACTCGCTTTCCGTATGGGCTTGCCTGTGGCGCGTCGTTGGCGCAAAATGCCGTCCATCGAACTGAGGAAACTGTCCACGGGGAGAGGAGGGAGTCATCGAGGCGAACGACCAACCACGAGATCAATGGGGTACGAAGCTCGGCTTCATCCTCGCGGCGATGGGCTCGGCCATCGGCCTCGGAAATATTTGGCGATATCCGTATATAGCGTATGAAAACGGCGGGGGAGCTTTTCTCCTTCCGTATTTCATCGCGATCGTGACGGCGGGGATCCCGGTTTTGATCCTCGAATACACGCTCGGGAACCGTTCGAGGCATGCGGCTCCGTTCGCGTTCCGGAGTGTTTCGAGGCGGTGGGAGTGGCTCGGGTGGTGGCAAATCGCCGTCTCGTTCTTCATCATCACTTATTACATCGTGATCATCGGGTGGGTTCTCAGTTATTTGTGGTTCTCGGTCGGGACGCAGTGGGGCGACGACACGAACGCCTTTTTCAACGAGTACATTGGGGTGAGCGAGAGTTTCTGGCAGATGGGCGGCATACAATGGAATGTGCTTTTCGCGGTCGCCATCGCGTGGGCGATCACATACGCGATACTCCTTCGGGGCGTGAGCAAAGGCATCGAGGTGGCGAGCAAAATCCTCATCCCCTCGCTCATACTAATGATCCTCGTCATCACGATCCGCGGCCTCACTTTGCCGGGCGCCGTCGAGGGGCTGAATGTGCTTCTCACGCCGGACTTCTCGCAGCTCACGAACGGAAGTGTGTGGGTGGCGGCGTATGGGCAGGTTTTCTTCTCGATCGGGGTGGGGTTCTCGATCATGATCGCGTACTCGAGTTATCTGCCGCGCCGGAGCGACCTCACGAACAGCGCGTTCATCGTCGGGCTTGCGAACTGCGGCTTCGAGTTTATGGCGGCTCTCGGGGTGTTCTCGGTCCTCGGGTTCCTCGCCGTCCAGCAAGGCGTTCCCGTAAATGAGGTCGTCGAGAGTGGGATCGGGCTTGCGTTCGTGACGTTCCCGGAGATCATAAACCAGCTTCCCGCGCTCTCGTCGTTCTTCGGGATCATGTTCTTCGGGGCGCTTTTCTTCGCGGGGATAACCTCCGCCGTCTCGATCCTCGAATGCTCCATCGCCGGAGTGAGGGAGAAATTCAACCTCTCCCGGAATGCGGCTGTTTCGTGGGTGTGCGGCCTCGCGGCGATCGTGAGCCTCATCTATGTCACGGAGGGCGGGCTTTTCTACCTCGACGTGGTGGATCGCTTCATAAACAATTACGGCCTCGTCGCAGCCGCGCTCGTCGAGGTCATCTTCATCGCGTGGGTCGCCCGCCGCCTCGGGCTTTTCCAGGAATACGCCAACGAAAGGTCGTACTTCCGCCTCGGTCGGTGGTGGATCGTGTTCCTCTCCATCATCACCCCGGTGCTACTCGGAGCGGTCACGATCTTCAATCTTTACAACGAGGTCACGACGCCATACGAGGACTATCCGTGGAGCGGCCTCCTCATCTTCGGGTTCGGGGTCGCGGTTCTCTGCGTCGCCGTCGGCTTCATCATGCAAAGCGTGAAGTCGAGAGACCCCGAAAGCACCGCCGCCGAATCCGAGGAAAGGAGCGAATCCCGATGAACACCGGAGCGATAGTGATGCTCGCGATCGGAGCCGCCGGACTGTGGGGCGGCCTCGTCTTCTTCCTCCGAAACTATTTCAAGGCCGAGAAAGCCGAACGCGAAGCCGCCGAACGCGAAGCCGCCGAACGCGGCGAAGCGAGCGACCGCGAAGCGAACCGCGAAAACCAATCATAACGGAGATGAAGAAAGCCCCCGAAATCTGCCGGGGGCTTTCGCGCGTTCCCTCTCGGGCATTCGGTCCGGCTATTTGAGTATGTTCGAATCCCCTTCGACAAGGTCTTCGAGGACGGAGCCGGCGACGATGGCTTCCATCCCGCGAAGGACTATTTGCACGTCTTCCACGTAGTCGGCGTATCCTTCCTCGGCGCGCGAGCGGCGGAAGAGTCCGACGAGAACCTTCGAGAGCGTGTCAATGCCCCACTCCATATACTCCTCGCGGTACCGGGCTACGCGGACGACGGCGTCCACGCTGAGGGGGTCGAGGTTTCCTCGTTCGAGCGTCGTGAAAACGTAGTCGTATTCGCTCAGAATATCCTCGACTATTTGGCGGGCGTCGGGCATGTCCTCGGTCTCGAACATGAAGGCGTACGAGCCGGCGATGACTTGCAACGCTTTGTCTTGGTGGTCGTATCCCCGCTTCGAGTAGTCGCGTATAACGTCGAACAACTCCGAGAACTTGCTTTCGAACTTGCTTTCTTCGGCGGTCATTTCGCCCTCCCTGGCTGTGTTTTGAAAAGAATTCTAAACCCGCCGGAGACTCGCCGCCCTCTCCCCCGATAACAGTCGGATTACAGTTTGATGAAGATTCCCGCGCATTCCTTGCCGCGATTCACTCGGCTGATACCCTATCGCCCGTGGGCAGATCTCATCCAAACCAGCCATACGAGCAGCATCACGCCGTGGACGCGAAAACACCGACGATCAGCGTCAGCCAGATGATCGCCGCCGGACTCGCGTCGGCGGGCGCGGCAGCCGCGACTTCCCGCTTCGGAGTCGCCGGAACTTTGGTCGGAGCGGCTCTCACCACCATGATCATCACGGGCGGCTCCGCCGTCATAAAGGCGTACCTCGAGAACATCGGCGGTCGCCTGAAAAACGTCCCACAGACCCTCCGGGCGAACCGAAACCGCCAGCAAGCCGGACGAACCGCCGAGCAGCCCGCCGCCGAAGCCCCGACCGAACCCGTCGAAACGGGCGGCGAGCGTCGCAGCCAACGCCGCGGCGAGCGTCGAGGCTTTTTGGCTAAAGTTCGCTCGGCATTCGAGTGGTTCCGGGGGCTTCCGTCTTCGGCGAAGAGATCCATACTCCTCAAAGCGGCGATCCCGATGGTCGTCGCGTTCGTGGTCGCCATCGTCGCGATCACCGGCACCGAACTCCTCGGAGGGCGGACCCTCTCGTGCATGGTGTGGGGTGAATGCTATGTCGCCTCCGACGGCTCCTCCGGCTCCCGCACTTCCTTCGGCGCTCTCTCGTCCGGTGGGGGCGGACAGCCGCTTCAGCCCGTGGACGAAACCCAGGACGGGCAGCCGATGTCCCCCGACGGCTCGGAGGAGCAGCCGATGGTTCCCGGTGGCGCCGATGAGCAGCCGATGATCCCCGACGGCTCGGAGGAGCAGCCCGCCGATCCCGCGCCGGTGGCTCCCGAGCAGCCCGCCGATCCCGCGCCGGTGGCTCCCGAGCAGCCGGCCCCGGACGCCGGCCAGCAAGGTGTGGCACCGGAACAACCGGGTTTTTCCGGGTAGAATAACCACGCCTTTATGAATCCGAATCTTCGAACTCCACCGAAACCCGTGCTTCTTTTGGTTCTCGACGGCATTCGCCCGGATGTCATGCGCTCGGCCATCGGCGATGGCGACGCCCCCGCCCTCGGCGCCATCGCCGAGAGGGGCGAGGCCCGGTGGGACGCCGTCTCCGTCTTCCCGAGCATCACACCCGCCGCGACCGCCGCCATCGCCACCGGGGAGCCGCCCTCCGGAACCGGCATCCTCGGCCACGCATGGTACGACGAGAATGAGGACGAAATCGTCGTATACGGCGCGAAGACGGAAACGGTCATCTCGACCGGGCCGATCAAGGTTCTCCACAACAACGTGTGGCGGATGAACCGCGACGACCTCATCGCCCCGACGATTTTCGAGAGCCTCGACGACGTCGGCGTGGACGCGGCGTGCGTCCACTTCCCCGTCCGGCGCGGCCCCCACGAACATCCCGTCCGCATGAAAACCGTCGAGGGATATTTGAAGGGGAGCCGATACCTTTCCCCGTCCGTCTCGGGGCCGAAGGAATATTTCCTCGGCGACCTTTTCTATTCCACGGAGTTCGGGACGAACGGGCGGAACGGGAACGGCGGTTTCCAACGCTCCGTCGGCATAAACGACGAATACGCCGCCGAGGTCGGGGCGAGGCTCGTCGCCGAGAAGGTCGCGCCTTTCAACCTCGTGTATTTTTTCCACGGCGACAAAGTCGCGCACCACGAAGGCATCTCCGCGCAACGCCGCCACGTCGCCAAGCTCGACGGGTTCGTCTCGAAAATTATGGAGGCGGCGGGCGGAGTGGACGAATTCCTCGCCGAGAACGCCGTCATCGCAGTCTCCGACCACGGACACGCGCCGCTCCTCCCGAAGCGGAGGTTCGTGAACCTCGCGAAGGTGAGGGGATACAAAGTCTCGCTCGGCGCGAGGGCGGGATTCTCCGCCGGAGCCGACATCGTCGCCGTCCCGAACGGACGCGCCGCCCTCCTTTATCTGCGCGACGCACCAAAATCCGTCGCCGATGTGGCCGAAAGGCTCTCGGGGCGGAAAGGCGTGGATCTCGCCTCGTGGCGCGAGGAGGGGTGGGTCGCAGTCCGGCGCGTCGGGCGCGAGATGCGTTTCCGGCCCGGAGCCGGAGCCACCGACCGATACGGCGATTCGTGGGAGATCGAAGGCGACCACCGCGCCCTCGGCGTCGAGGTCTCGGACGGGAAAGTCCACTATGGCGATTATCCGGACGCACTCTCGCGGCTGTGGGGATGCCTCGCGTCGAGCCGCTCGGGCGATGTCGTCCTCTCGGCTTCACCGGGACACACGTTCGGGGAAGTCTCCGGCGGATACCATCAGGCGAGCGACCACGGCTCGCTCCACCGCGAGGACTCCGAGGTCTTCTCCATCGCATGCGGCGTCCCGGCCCCGGAGAAAATAACGGACGTCGCCCCGACCATCCTCGCCCATTTCATCGAGGACGAGAATGGTGTCTCGGCAGCGAAAGTCGCGGAGGAAAATGTCGGCTGAAAACCGGAACGGCGAAGGAAACCCGGAGGCTTCGGAGGGGATACAGCCGAAGTATCGGCGGTCTTTCGGGTGCGTGACGTGGATATACATGGCGACGCTCGCGTTCCTCGCCGCCGTATCGGTTCTCATGATGCCGTTTTGGTTTTTCGGGGATTTCGGCGTTTTCAGCCTCCTCGAAGGGCCGTCGCTCTTCGCCACCTTCCTTTTCGTCCCGGCCATCGTCACCGCCGCGATGCTCGGCGCGAGGACGTATCGCTCCGAACGAAAAATAGCCACCCGGAACGGGACGTACATCGGGACGGTCATCGGCTGGCTCGGCTTCACGTCCATAGTCTGGCTCGAAGTGAACCAAGCCGGAGCGAGCATCCTCTCGTACATATTCATCCCGCTCGCGGCGATTTCATCCGCGCTCATTCTTTACGCGCTCTTCCGGGGCGAACAAGAATCCGGACGAAAGCTCGTCGCCGCCTCGGCGATCCTCGCGCTCGTCGGAGGAGCCGTCGTCCTCGCCCTCGACGGGAGCCTCATCGTGGCGGCCGGAGCGGTCGTCTCCGCGATTTCGGGCGCGGCGGGGGGATGGACGGCGGGCGTCGGATATGCGAGGGCGGGCGGTAAAGAGATGCTTCCGCCGGGCATCGTCGAACGCCCGCGGAGAAGACCGACGAGATAGCCGATAGCCGTCGGCTTTCAGCAAAAACTAGGAACCAAAAACAACCTCTCGCGTATCCGCTTCGTGGGCGGCGTTCCGAGCTTTCGATGCGCCGGACACGCCTCTTTGCGCGGTATAATTTGCTTCGATGGCTCGCGATAACTCCACCAGTGGACACCCTGACAGATCCCACCTTCCGACCTCCTCCGGCGTGTACATTTTCAAGGATGCCGACGAGAAGGTTGTTTATGTCGGGAAGGCGAATAATATCCGCAGCCGGGTGGCGAGCTATTTCACGAAGTCCGGCGACGGGAGGCCGAAGATCGCCGAGCTTCGGGAGCGGGTCGCCCAAATTGACTTCATCTCCACGAATGGCGAGACGGAGGCGCTCGTCCTCGAAGCGAATTTGATAAAGCGGCAAAGGCCCCGTTTCAACGCTTCGCTCCGCGACGACAAAAGCTATCCGTACATCGTGGTGACGATGGGAGACGAATATCCTCGCGTGTTCGCTTCCCGCGGCGCGCGCGACTCGCGGCACCGGTATTTCGGGCCGTTCCCGAGCGCGGGAAGCGTCCATGCGACGCTCGATGTTTTGAATAAAACTTTTCCGTTCCGGAAATGCCGGGGGGCGGAGCCGGGTCGGAGGAGCGGGGTTCCGTGCCTCAATTACCACATCGGACGCTCGGCGGCGCCGTGCATCGGGGCGGTGTCGAAGGAGGAATATGACGCGATCATCGCGGATGTCATCGCGTTCCTCGAAGGGCGGGTCGGCGGTTTGATCGAGGATCGCGAGGAGAAGATGCGAGCCGCCGCCTCCGATATGGATTTCGAGCGGGCTGCGAAGCTCCGCGACGAACTCGCCGCCCTTCAAAACGTCCGCGAGCGCCAGCAAGCGACCATCGCCTCCGAGGATTCCTTCGACGCCGTGGGAGCATATGTCGAGGGAGAGAGCGCGTGCGTGCAAATATTCGCCGTGCGCGAGGGGCAAGTCGTGAACCGGGATTCTTTCCTCCTCGACAATTATGGCGAGGCGGGCGCGGAGAGCGTCGCTTTGTCTTTCGTCCCGCAATATTACGACACGGCTTCGGTGCCGGGCGAGGTTCTCGTCCAGTCCGGGAACGAGGGCGAACTCGCTCCCATATCCGCCCATTTGTCCGAGCTACGGGGGACGAGGGTTTCCGTGCATCGTCCGGTTCGGGGCGACAAGCGGCGCGTACTCGAGATGGCGGTTCGGAACTCGGAGATGGGACTCGAGTACGAGAGGACGCTCGAGGAGGCGAGGCGGAATCAAGTCGCGTCCACCCTCGACGGGCTGATGGAGGAGCTCGCCTTGCCGAAGCTCCCACTCCGCATCGAATGCTATGACATCTCGAACACGATGGGTACGAACTCCGTCGCCTCGATGGTCGTCTTTCAAGGCGGACGCCCCGCCAAAAGCGAATACCGCCGTTTCAAAATAAAGACCGTCGAGGGGTCGGACGACTTCGCGAGCATGGCCGAGGTGATACGCCGCCGCCTCGAACGCCTCGCCGAGGGCGACGAGAAGTTCATGCCCGCGCCCGACCTTATCATCCTCGACGGCGGGAAGGGGCAAATATCGGCGGTCGTCCCGGTGATGGAGGAACTCGATCCGGACAATGAAATACCGCTCCGCTCGCTCGCGAAACGAGACGAGGAAGTCTTCGAGCCGGGTCGCCCGGAGCCGGTGATGCTTGCTGAAAACTCCCCGGAACTCCGGCTCCTTCAAAGAGTGCGCGACGAGGCGCATCGTTTCGCGAACACGTATCACAAGAAGCTGCGGGGAAAGGCGATGACCGCCTCCGTCCTCGATGAACTCCCCGGCGTCGGACCGGCGAGGAAGAAGCAAATACTCGAACGGTTCGGGACGCCGGACGCATTCATGAACGCCTCGCTCGAAGAGATCGAAGCCGTGCTTCCCGGAAGGGTGGCGCGGCAAGTCCATGCGCGGATACATCGGTGAGGCTCGCTTCGCTCCCGGTTATTGGTTATTGGCAAATACAAAAACCAAGAACCAATAACCACAAACCAATAACCGGAGCGGAGCCGAAGGCGGCGAAGCCGGGTACGGAGCGACCCGTTAAATCGCCCTTAAATATACGGTGAATCGTTGCGGCTTTCGCTCCACGGTGATACGCTCGAATCACGAGATGGACTTTATTCCCCGAGAATGGACGGCTGGGATCCCATGAGCGACGAGGCTTCGCAAACCATCGAACCCTCGCTCGCGGGGGGGCGCCGGATCGTCATTATCACGGGGCTTTCGGGGGCGGGGAAGTCGAACGCTCTCCGGGCTTTCGAGGACGCGGGGTATTTCTGCATAGACAATCTCCCTCCGCGCATGATCCCCGCCGTCATGGAGACTTCCGGCTCGGGCGGCCCCGAGGACATCGTCGTGGTGATGGACATTCGCGGTCGGCGGTACTTCGGCGAAGAACTCGAGCGGAGCCTCGAAGCCGTCGAAAAGGACGAGGCGTGGGAGAAGAGGATCCTCTTCATAGACTCCGACGAACCCACGCTCGTGCGCCGCTATAAAGAGAGCCGAAGGCCGCATCCCAACGCCACCGACGGCGACGTTTTGGAAGGGATACGGGCGGAGAGGCGGGATCTCGCCCCGCTCCGGGAGAGGGCCGACCTCGTCGTTGACACCTCCGGATATTCCGCTCTCGACGCCCGCATCCGCTTCAAAAAGCTCGCCGAGTCGCTGTCGAGCAAGCTCACCGTCAGCCTCATCTCTTTCGGTTTCAAGAACGGCGCGCCTTTGGATGTGGACATGCTCCTCGACGCCCGCTTCCTGGCAAACCCCCACTACGACCCAGAACTCCGCCCGCTCACCGGATACGACGAACCCGTCAAAGAAGCCGTCCTCGGGCAAAAAGACGCGAGGGAATTCCTCGACAAAACGAGCGATCTCCTCACTTTCCTCGTCCCGCGCTACGAAGTCGAAGGAAAGACGTATTTCACGCTCGGCGTCGGATGCACCGGAGGACGACACCGCTCTGTCGCCATCGTCGAGGAATTGGCGAGGCGGCTTCGCGAGGGCGGCGCGGATGTGGATCTCTTCGTGCGGCATCGGGATCTGGAAGAAAGCTAGCCGCCAGTCAGCCAAAAGCATTCGCGGCGAAACTTCACGGCGGGCAACGCTGCCGGATGGTAGAACGTTCCGAGCCGATGCCGTGCGCGTTGTCGCGTCGGGACACGAAATTTCAGGGTTTCAAGCTGAAATGCTGACAAGCTCCGACCAAAGGGAGGCGAATCATGGGCATGCTCGTCGAAGGAGCGTGGAAGACCGGAGACTTGCCGAAGGATGGCGAAGGACGCTTCGTTCGCTCCTCCACGACCATCCGAGACCGGATAACCGCCGATGGCTCGAGCGGGCATCCGCCGGAGGCCGGACGGTACCATTTGTATGTCGCGTGGGCGTGTCCGTGGGCGCACCGGACGGCTATTTTGCGGAAAGTCAAAGGTCTCGAAGACATCGTTTCCCTCTCGTCCGTGGATGCTTTCATGGGCGGGGACGGATGGACTTTCTCGGGCGACTTCCCCGACCCGCTCTTCGCGATGAGCCATCTCCGCGACGTTTATACGAAGGCCGACCCAGAGTATACGGGGCGCGTGACAACCCCCGTTTTGTGGGACAAAGAAACAGGCTCCATCGTCAATAACGAGTCGCGGGAGATCATCCGCATGCTCGACCACGAGTTCGGAGGTTTGTCGAACGATACGGATTTCTGCCCGCCCGGCCTCGAAGACGACGTGGAGAGAACCCTCGACGAAATCTACGAGCCGATAAACAACGGCGTGTACCGTTCGGGCTTCGCGCAATCGCAAAGCGCGTATGAGGAGGCCGTCGGCGAACTCTTCGACGCCCTCGACCACTGGGAAGGCATTCTCGGAAACCAAAGATACCTTTGCGGAGACCGCATCACCGAGGCCGACTGGGCGATGTTCACGACGCTCGTCCGCTTCGACGCGGTGTATCACGGCCATTTCAAATGCAACGTGCGGCGCATCGTTGACTACCCGAACCTCTGGGGATACGCGCGCGACCTTTATCAATATCCCGGTGTCGCGGACACGGTGTTCCTCGGCGAGATAAAGACGCACTATTATTCATCTCACGAGAGCGTGAACCCGACCCGCATCGTGCCTGTCGGCCCGGAGATAGATTTCACCACGCCGCACGGGCGAGAGAAGCTCGGATGAGCGGCGAGTCCCGTCCGCCGCTTCCGCCGTTCACGGAGGAGACGGCGAAGGAGAAGGTCAAAAAGGCGGAGGACGCATGGAACACATGCGATCCCGAAAAAGTCTCGCTCGCGTATACGGAGGACTCCGTGTGGCGAAACCGGGACGAGTTCTTCGAGGGGCGCGACGCGATACGGGATTTTCTCGCCCGGAAATGGGAGCGGGAACTCGACTATCGCCTGAAGAAGGAACTGTGGTGTTTCCACGAAAACCGCATCTCCGTCCGCTTCGAGTACGAGAGCCGGGATGTGGACGGAAATTGGTGGCGCAGTCACGGGAACGAGCATTGGGAATTCGACGAGCGCGGGCTTATGAGGCGGCGCGACGCCTCCATAAACGACTACCGGATCGAGGAAAGCGAACGGAAGTTCCGCTGATTTGAGGGGCGGGTGGGGAACGTGAGAAGATCATTGCTCGACCTCGTATCTTCCTTCTTTCGCGAGCTTTGCTCCGGCGAGGATAGCGACGCACCCCTCGCGGGTATACTCGGTTTATGGAGCGAGGCGGAGGACTTCGAGTGGTTGCTTTCGGCGGTGGGACGGGATTGCCTGTGCTTCTCCGAGGACTCCGGGACACGGTCTCGGATCTCGCCGCCGTCGTCACTGTGGCCGACGACGGGGGTTCGAGCGGCCGTCTCCGCCAGGAACTCGGGGTCGCGCCACCCGGCGATGTGAGGAATTGCCTCGTCGCTCTGGCGGGTCGGAAGCGGCTCGCGGAGGTTTTCGATTATCGCTTCGAGGCGGGGGAGGAGCTCCGCGACCACGCCGTCGGGAACATCATAATCGCCGCGCTGGCGGATATGGCCGGGAGCTTCGAGGAAGGCGTCGGGCAGGCGGCTAGGTTTCTCCGGATAAAGGGGCGCGTGTATCCGGCGGCGACCGAGAGTTTGACGCTCGTGGTTCGCTATGCGGACGGGACGACGACACGCGGGGAGTCCGTCGTCCATAAAGTTGGGAAGCAAGTTTCGGCGGTCGCCGTCGAGCCGGGGGGGATCCCCGCCCCCGACGCGGTGATTTCCGCGATAGATCGAGCCGACATCGTCGCGCTCAGTCCGGGGAGCCTGTTCACGAGCACCATACCGAGCCTTCTCGGGGGCGGCGTCGCGGAGGCTCTCGCCCGCTTCGACGGCCCGGTCGTGTACGTGGCGAATGTGATGACGCAGGCGGGGGAGACGTCCGGGTTCTCCGTCTCCGAGCATGTCCGGGCGATCTCCGACCACATCGGCCCGGTCGCCACCGACATCCTCGTCCATTCCGGCGACCTCTCGGACGACCTCCTCGCCCGCTACGAAAGAGAAAACGCCGCTCCGACGGTCGTTGACCGGGAAGCTCTCGAAAGGATGGGGGTTCGTGTCCGGGAGGCGGACCTTCTTTCGGACGACGAGTCCCGCGGGGTTCGCCACGATCCGGCGAAGCTCGCGGCCGAGGTGCGAAGGCTTGCCCTCGTTCGCCTCTGAAATTCGTCGCCAGCTCGCCGCCCGGACCTCCGAAGCCCGACGCTCCGACCGGGCCGAACTCGCCGGACTCCTCGACGCCGACGGGGAATGGTATTCACCCGGAGACTCGACGACTGTCTCCCGACCTCCGAAGGGAGAGGAGCGAAACGCGGAGCGGCGCGACCCCCCGGCTCCCGAACCGGCCGAACCCGGAACTCTTTGGCCGGACTCGGGTTCGTCGGGCGTCGTCCTCGAAACCCCGAGCGCGGCGGTCGCCCGCTCCGCCGCCCGCCTGTGGCGGCACGGGTTCGGCGTGGAGTCCCGGATTTCCCCGTCCGGGAGCGACCGCTTCGGACGTGCGCGGTACTCGGTGCGGGCCGGAGGAAACCGCGTGTTCCAGGCCGCCGAGGAGATGAGGGTCGTCCGGCTCTCGCGCGACGCCTCGGTTCGGACGGCTTATCTGTCCGGCTCTTTCCAGGGATGCGGCTCGGTCGTCCGTCCCGGCGGGAGGGGCGGACATCATCTCGAGTTCGTTCACAAGGACGAAGCGTTCATCCGGCGCGTGGCGGAGTTTTCGAGGGCGAAGCTCACGGTCGCCGAGCGGCGGAATCGCTGGCTCGCATACACGAAAAGCTCCGACGGCGTGACGACGCTCCTCTCGCAACTCGGCCTCCACGATGCCGTCCTCGAATATGACGCGAAGGCCATACTCGGAGAGGCGAAAGCCAACGCGAACCGCGTGACGAACTTCGACTCCGCCAACGCCGGACGAACCGCCAAAGCCGCCGCGAGCCAGCAAAAAATCCTCGAAAACCTCGACCCGAACAGCCTTCCCGAAGCTCTCCGGGAAATGCTCGTCCTTCGCCTCGACAACCCGGATGCTTCGCTGTCGGAGCTTGCGGCGCTCGGAGGAATATCCAAAAGCGCGGCGAATCATCGGCTACGGCGGCTGGTGGAGATCGGCGGTGACTAGGATTTATTTGGTGGAGCGATCTTGCGGCGCGGAAAGCTCGGTCAAAATGTCGCGCCAAATCGCTTTGTGTGGAGCTTTCACGTCCTTGTCTGTTTCAACTTGGTTCGTGTAGTTTGCCAAAAATTGCCCGGTGTCCGAGACGAGGCGAAGGTAATATTGCAAGGAGGGATAAAGGCTGTTGACTATGATTTGGCATCCGGTTTCCCGGCGTACTCGATCCACTGTCTTTTCAATGTTTTCGCGCTCGCTTTCGGCTATGTACTCCGTCGCTGTGGAAAGCACGTAGTATCTGTTCACCGGGATGCCTTTGAATTTGCCCGGCAAGTCGCCGACCATCGCCTTGTCTATCTTTTTGCCGGATTTCACTTCGACCCCCTCGAACGGAGTCCCGTTTGGGAGATCTACTTGAACGTCGCCTATGAAGCCCTTTTTGTCGTTCGCGGTGTGACGATTGGGTGGGTTCCGCAGTTGCGCTTCCACCGCTGTGTATCTTGCCAATTCGGCAACGAGGCATTGGTATACAGCTTGGATCGCCAACACCGGGAGGCGCGACTTTCCTTGTCCTTTCGCTGAATCGTGGTGCCGAATAATAGCGGCCATCAATTCTTGAACGGTGAGGCCCTCCGGTTCGGGGTAGTCGTAGTCGGGGGTTTGGAGGCTTTTCATGTCCAACGCGAGGAGGAATTCCAGGCACGGGCTGGGATCCACGCCCTCCATTTCGATGGCATGCAAAATTCCTAAAGAGGCTTCCCGATTGCCCTTTCCCCGCGGCTTGCCTCCGAAATCCAAAGCGAGCGGAAAGGGACGCTCGAAATTTCTTCCGCTTTCCATTCCGCTCGCCGCGCAGTGGGTGAGGCCGTGCTGCTTGAGGAAAGGGGTGACGTGTATTTGATCCTTCGAGCGGTTGGAATATCCGCCGGGCATGTCGGCTTGATGGAGCCTCGTGTCCTGCCCCGGATTGACCAGCTTTTCGACGAGGCAGGTTGCGAGGATGCTGAAAAGGTACTTGTTCTGCCCGAGATTTCCGATGATCGTCTCGATGCCTTCGGCGACGCTTTCACCGAGTTCTTCTTCCCCGTCGCGCTTTGTTTTCAACGGATGGACGAGGGAGAGGAGGGCCGTATGCGCGGACAATGCTCCATCGTCGTTCGCCAACTTTTGCGCCTTACTCAGAGTTTCGTCCAGTATCCGCGTGTATTCGTTGACCCTGGCCACGCTAGACTTTGGAGGTTTCTTTCCAGGCCACCGATATTTGCTTGTTTATGTTTATGGTGAACGGATAGCAGCAGCGGAAATGTCCGGGGGGTATGGTGCTGTTCGTCTCGTTGACCCTCACATCGAAGCGGAGTTCCCGGAGTTCCCGCACGACCCGCGAAAGGTCGAAAGAGTCCGTCTCGCCGCCTTTCTCATGGAGCTTTTCGAGGTCTCGGGCGGGCAGTATTTGCCTGGTCGCGCTGAACACGCTGAAATGCTTGGCGAAACGAAGCAGGAAGGACGGCTCCGCGGCGAGCAGTTCCATCTCCAGGTCGAAGATCGGGCGCGGCTCGGCGAAATGGCCGTGGATGTCGAGCATGGACTGGTAGCCGGAGCTTTCGCCGATGACATCCTCGATAGCGTCCCATGCGACGGGCAAGCCTCTGTCGGAGTCGGAGAGAAGCACGCAGTCTATTTTATGAAGCCCGTCTCCTATGGGGAAGTGGAAGCGCAGCGAATACCGGAGCATGGGCGTGGAGGCGAAACCTTCCACCGAGCGGCGCGCCACTTCGAGAGAGGACTCCCCGCCCACGCGATCCTCGCGTATACGGTAGACGTCGCCGCCCAACTCGGACACCTCGTCCGGCGATACTTCCACTCGCTTCCTCGGCGACTGATAGCGAAGAAACCTCTCGTTCGTTCGTGCAGTCTTCGCGCCCCCATTCTCGTCGAGGAGGTCGAACAGGCTGGGGCTGGAGTTTGTCTCGTTCTTGCTGGAGCGCGTCGCTCGGGTGGACTTTGCCTTCCTCGACTTTCGCGAGTCGAACGACAGCTTTTCGTAGCCTTCGAGAAGGTCGAGGTCGATATCCTCGTCGAATATTTGCTGCATCACTGCTTCCGCGAGCCTTTCGGCCAGGCGCGGCGGGACGGAGTTGCCGATCTGCCTGAGAGCCTTGCCCATGCCCCCGGCGAATTCGTAGTCGTCGGGGAAAGTTTGGAGCCGCTTGAATTCATCGAGTGTGAACTTCCGGTTTTTCCAGTGGAACGGTCCGGAATATTTCCCGAGCTGCGCCACTATGGTTTTGACCGGCTTGTCGGGGTCGGCCTTGTGCAGGAAGTCGGAGAACCTCGACCGCCACGCGAAGACAGGCTCCGGGTGTCCCATCTCCCTCGTGAAGTAGTGGTAGTTGTATCCGGGCGGCACCTCTTCGAGGAGGCTTCCGTATTTTCCGGTGTATTCATGCATCGGCTCGAGCGAGTCTTGTATATCCTCGACGGCGTCGAGCGCGCTCACGAAAGGCTTTCGGCTGCGCGAGTCCGGGCCGTGAGTCGGTCGGGGGAACTTCACCTCGCCGTCCCTGAAGCCGATCAAGAACAGCCGCTCCCGATGCTGCGGCACCCCATAGTCGGCGGAATCCAAAACCCGATACGAAAGCTCATAGCCGAGGTTCGAGAACGCGGCGACTACACGCCTCCAGTCTTCGCCCCGGTTGGAATCCAGGATCCCACGAACGTTCTCGAAGAGAAACCCCCTCGGCTGAAAGTGCCGAACGAGGCGGCAATAATGCTCGAAGAGGTTGCCTCTCTCATTGTTGGTTCCATCTATGCCACCGGCTCGCCTCCCGATAGCCGAGAAGCTCTGGCAAGGCGGGCCGCCGATAATGAAATCCACGCCCTCCACGCCTATTTCCTCGGGGGCGAGGCTCGTTATGTCCCGATTCAAAACCCGGCAGTCTTTTTCTATATGTCCGCCGCGGTTCATCCGCAGGGTTTCACAAAACGCGGACTCGTTCTCGACGCAAGCCGAGATCTCGAACCCCGCCCTGTGGAAGCCGATGTCAAGCCCCCCGGCTCCGGAGAACAGCGACAAAGCGACCGGGCGACGCGGACGAGCAAGCGACCCTTTCGAGGAAATCGAGTCCATGGACTCGATTCTAACGGAAACAAGCTCGCCAAACAGAAGCTCATTGTCCGGCGTGTTCCCGCCCCCCGCTTGTTATGTGAGGCGTTTTCTGGGCAAAATAGACGCACGGAGATCGGAAACTAGAGATGGGAGATTGACTTTGGCTGTACGGATTGGCGTGAACGGTTTTGGCCGGATCGGGATGCTCGTCGTCAAGGCGGCGATGCAAAGGGATATGGACATCGAGGTCGTCGGTATTAATGACCTTATGCCGATGGATAGCCTCGCCCTCCTTTTCAAACGCGACTCCACCCACGGTATTTGGCCCGAGGATGTCTCGTACGAGGGGAACGTCCTCCGCGTCGGAGACAAGGAGATAAAAACCTTCGCCGAGCGCGACCCCGCCCAAATACCATGGGGCGACATCAGCGCGGACATCGTCGTCGAATCCACGGGCGTCTTCGCCGACCGCGACGGCGCGGCGAAGCACTTGGCGGGGGGCGCGAAGAAGGTCGTCATCTCGGCTCCGGCGAAGGGTGTGGACGGTACCTTTGTTTATGGCGTAAACCATGAGGATTACGATGCCTCGTCGCACGAGGTCGTCTCGAACGCGAGTTGCACGACGAACTGCATCGTCCCGATGGTCAAGGTTTTGCAGGACAGCTTCGGACTCGAGTCGGGTTTCATGACGACGTGCCACGCATACACGAACGACCAGAGTTTGCTCGACTCGGCGCATAAAGACCCGAGGCGCGCGCGCGGCGCGGCGACTTCGATCATCCCGACTTCGACGGGCGCGGCGAGGGCGGTCGGGGCGGTTCTCCCCGAACTCGAAGGGAAGCTCGACGGCATCTCGCTCCGGGTTCCGATCCCCGACGGCTCCATCACCGACCTCGTCGCGCAAATCTCCGCCGAGCCGAGCGCGGACGAAGTGAACGCCGCGTTCAAAGAAGCGTCGGGCGGAATGAAGGGCGTCCTCGAATACTCCGAAGCGCCGCTCGTGTCGGCGGACATCGTCGGGAATCCCGCTTCGTGCGTCTTCGATTCCGGGCAGACGATGACGAATGGTCGGTCGGTGAAGATCCTCGGTTGGTACGACAACGAGTGGGGATACTCGAACCGGACGTGCGACCTCGTCGAGTACATCGGCGGGCGGCTGTAGCCTGAATACCCGCATGAAAGTCTGGGTTCCGGAGGACGGTGTCCGCCGTTTGGAAAACCTGCCCGAGGGTGTGGAAGTCGAAGTATTCCCCTCGGGCGGCTCCTTCGATGGGGATGCTTTGGGCGTGAGGTTCGTCGTTCCTCCCCTCGGTTTGCCGTCGGAGGCTCCGGACATTTTGGCGGGATTGCCGGATCTCGAAGTCGTGCAAACTTTCTCGGCGGGGGTGGATTGGATCCTCCCCCACGTTCCGCCCGGCGCCACCCTCTGCGACGCTCGCGGCTTCCACGACATCTCCGTCTCCGAATGGGCCGCCGCCGCCATCCTCGCCATGAAAAAAGACTTCCCGAAATACCGCGACTTCCAGCGCGAAAGCCAATGGAACCACGCCGCCGGGGAGGATCTCGAAGGCTCGAACGTCCTCATAGTCGGACACGGCTCCATCGGCGAGGCCGTCGAAAAAAGACTCGAACCGTTCGACGTGGAAATAGCGAGGGTCGCCCGAACCGAGAGAGCCGGAGTCCACGCCATCGCCGACCTCCCCGACCTTCTCCCGCGAGCCGATGTCGTCGTGCTTCTTCTCCCGCTCACGGACGAGACGGAAGGGCTTTTCGACGGGGAACTTTTCGGGAGGATGCGCGACGGAGCTATTTTCGTCAATGCGGCTCGGGGGGCGATCGTGGATACTGGGGCGTTGCGAAAAGAACTCGTTTCGGGGAGGATACGGGCGGCGCTCGACACGACGGAGCCGGAGCCGCTTACGGGGGATCACCCGTTGTGGGACGCGCCCGGAGTTTTCATCACGCCGCATGTGGCGGGGGACACGAGGAAGTTTCCGGAGCGGGCGTATCGGCTGATCGGGGCGCAGATTTCCCGCTTCGCCTCGGGCGAGCCGCTTCATAACGTCGTTCACGAAAATTATTAGGAGGGGCATGGATAAAAAGAGCGTGAGAGACCTCGATGTGCGCGACAAGCGCGTCCTCGTACGCGTGGATTTCAATGTGCCTGTGAAGGACGGTCGCGTCACGGACGACACGCGCATAAACCGGGCTTTGCCGACGATCCGGTACCTTCTCGATAGCGGGGCGAAGGTCGCGCTCGTGTCGCATCTCGGTCGTCCGGGGGGGATGCGGAACCCGGACTTTGAAATGGATCCCGTCGCGGGGCGCCTCGAAGACCTCCTCGGAGAACCGATCCATAAAATAGACGTGGCCGTCGGCGGGGAGGTGGACGAGGCCCTCGATTCCCTCGAAAGCGGCGTCGTCCTCCTCGAAAACTGCCGCTTTTACAACGACGAGACGAAGAACGACCCCGGCTTCTCCGACAACCTCGCTGCCCCTTTCGACTTCTTCGTGAACGACGCTTTCGGAGCCGCCCACCGCGCCCACGCCACCACTGTCGGGGTCGCGAGCCTTCTCCCGTCGGCGGCGGGGCTTCTCATGGAGAAGGAGATAGATTATCTCGAAAGCGTCCTCTCCAACCCTGAACGCCCCTTCGTCGCCATCCTCGGCGGCGCGAAAGTGTCCGACAAGCTCGGCGTCATCGAGAGCCTCCTCACGACCTCGGACTCGCTCCTCGTCGGGGGCGCGATGTGCTTCACATTCTTCAAAGCAAAGGGGTATGAGGTCGGCGCCTCCCTCGTCGAGGACGAATATATCGAAGACGCGAAACGCCTCATGGAGGAAGCCGGAGACAAACTTTCCCTCCCCATTGACATCGTCGCCGCCGAGAAAATGGAGGACGGCGCCGACACGAGAACCGTGAAGGTGGATGAAATGCCGTCCGGCTGGATGGGCCTCGACATCGGCCCGGAAACCGTGGAGCTTTTCGCGGAGCGGGCCTCCGGCGCGGCGACTATTTTCTGGAATGGCCCGATGGGCGTCTTCGAGATGGACGCCTTCGCCAAAGGAACCGAAGGCGTCGCCCGGGCCGTCGGCGAAAGCGAGGCGACGAGCGTCGTCGGCGGGGGGGACTCCGTCGCCGCCGTCCGCAAACTCGGATTGGATTATGAGATGAGCCATATTTCCACCGGGGGCGGGGCTTCGCTCGAATACGTCGAAGGAAAAGAGCTTCCCGGAGTCGCCGTGCTTCCGGACAAGGAGGATTCATAATGCCCGAAAATGGACGCCGTCCGATGATGGCCGCGAACTGGAAGATGAACAAAACCGTCACCGAGGCCGAGCGGTACATCGCCGCCCTCCTCCCCCGGGCCGCCGACTCCGGTGGCGTGGACGTGGCGGTGTTCACCCCGTTCACATGCCTCTCCGAAGCCGCCCGCATGGCCGAGGATTCCGAGGTTCTCGTCGGGGCGCAGAATTTCTACTTCGAGGACTCGGGGGCTTTCACCGGGGAGGTCTCCGCCCCGCTCCTCCTCGACATCGGGGTGGGGGCGGTCATCGTCGGCCACTCGGAGAGGCGCGAAGTTTTCGGTGAATCCGATGAGACGGTCGCGAAGAAGGCGAAGCGGGCCGTGGAAGCGAAACTCCTCCCGGTCGTGTGCGTCGGGGAGACGAAGGAAGAGCGCGACTCCGGTGGGATGTGGGACAAAATCTCCGGCCAGACAAAGGCCGTCATGGATGAGCTTGGCGGCGATGTCTCCGGAGATTCCGTCGTCTTCGCTTATGAGCCGATATGGGCGATTGGGACGGGGGACACGGCCTCCCCCGAGGACGCGCAAGAAGCCATCGGGCAAATTCGCGGCCTTCTCCGGGAGACTCGGGATGATTCGTTCGCCGACTCGGTTCGGATACTTTATGGAGGATCGGTGAAGCCGGAGAATATTGCGGAGATCGTGGCAAAAGAAGATGTGGACGGCGGGCTTGTCGGGGGGGCGAGCCTCGAAGTCGAGTCGTTCGAGAAGTTGATCGCGGCTGCGGATGGACAAAAGGATGGATAAAGTGTCGCTCGTATATTCCGGCTCGGCTTTGGTACACTATTTGCCATGATATACGTAATCTCGTTTTTCCACGTTTTGTTTTGTGTGGCGCTCGTCGCCATGATCCTCCTTCATTCCGGGAAAGGTGGCGGCCTCTCGTCCTCGATGGGCGGCGGCATGGGCGACACTTTCTCCGGCACGACCGTGATGGAGAAGAACCTCACCCGCCTCACCCTCATCGTCCTCGGACTGTTCGCCTTCACGAACATCATCTTGATCTTCATGGGATAGCCCGGAAAAGCTCATTGTTTCGTGAAAACGCCCCCTCGAAAACGGGGGCGTCTCTTTTTGTTTCATGAGAGTGTGGGCGACGGACGATCCCGGCCTCCGAAACCGTTTTGCAACCTTGCTTTTTCGGTTTGCGCCCGGTGGCAGTTCGGACATAGTGTGACGGTGTTCTCTTCGGTGTACGGGCCGCCGTGGGTTATGCGATGGAGGTCGCATCTAGCCTCGCTCCAACCACATTGTTCGCACGCATTCTTTCGGAGTTTGTTCTTTTTTCGCTGTTCATAAGTTAAGCGGCGAGGGTGGAGTCGGTTCCATTCGCGCCGTCGCTCAGAGTGGTTTGTGTCGTGGAGTTCCGTGTGGCGCCGATAGCAATACTTGCCGTATTTTTGCTCGTCGTTTCGTTTCTTGCCCCTTTTGCCTTTGGGGCGGTCGCATCCTTCGAACGCGCAAGTGTGTCTCGACGCTTCCATGTGTGAAGAATATCAAAAGAACCTGCCCGAGGGAGGATGGGGAGAAACGGACAGGTTCTGCATACTATTATACAACAAACCGTATATTTAGTAGCGGAGACCGCCGCCCTTCAGTCCCAGAAAAAGACGCTAAGTATGTTCGAGAAATCGTCGGTCCACACTATGGGTTCCTCCTCGTCGAGCGGCCCCCACCGACCGTCGCCTTCGAGGGGGGCGAGGTTCGCTTCGTCGCGGGTGAGGACGACCCAGTGCGAAGCGTCGGTTCCGGCGGCGAAGTCGTCGGAGTTGTCGTACTGCGAGAGGCCGGAGAGGCCGAGTTCCCCGGCGAGGCCCGCTATGATGGGTTCGAGGCCGAAGTGGCGGTTCGTTATGTGGAAGGCGATGACGCCGTCCTCTGAGAGCTTCTCCATGTACGAGGCCGCCGCCTCCCGCGTCATGAGATGCATCGGTATCGCGTCGGAGGAGAAGGCGTCGAGGATGATGAGGTCGTATCCTCCGTCCGGGGCGTTTTGTATCTCCAGCCGACCGTCGCCCGTCTCGACCTCCACGTTCGCCCGCGAGTTCGCGAGGTACGTGAAGAGTTCGGTGTCCTCGGCGATCTCCACGACCTCCGGGTCTATTTCATAGAAAGTGAAATTTTGCCCCTCCTCGCCATACGCCGCGAGCGTACCCGCCCCGAGGCCGACGACCGCTACGTTGCCGAAGCTCCGGCTGCCGCCGTATCCCTCGAAGACCTGTCCGATGGGGGATCCCCGATGGAAGTATGTGAGCGGCTCCATCGTCGTCGCGGGGTCGGTGTTTTGCGAGCCGTGGCGGGTCGTGCCGTGGACGAGGACGTTCCGGTCGTATTCCTCGGTGTACACCTCATACACCCCGAAGAAGGTTCGCTCGCCGTACAGCGAGCCTCCGGTGTTCACGAACGCGAAGCCCATCATCACCGCGACCGAGAGCGCGAGCATCGCCGGGCGCGAGGAGAGGAGGTACGCGACGGCGAGCGAGGCTCCGAGGACGGCGAGGGATGCGACCGTCCACCCCGACCATAATTGCGACGGGAGGATGTACGCGACGAGGCCGAAGAGCGCGACCGCGAGGACGACATCCTCCGCCCATCGGAGCTTTCCGGGGAGGTGCGGCCTCCGGATGGCGGGCATCACGAGGAGGAGGAGCGCGACGACTATCGGGTATTCGAGGAGCGAATTGAATATTTGCGGAGCCACGAGCGCGTTGAAAATGCCGCCGAGACCCCCCCGACGGAGACGAGGAGGAAGAACTCGGTGAGCCGGCTCGGCGGGGGCCGCTCCGAGGCGAGCCGCCCGTGCGCCACCATCGCCGCCGAGAAGAGCGTCGCGAGATGGAGGACGAAAACCACCCACAAAGGCATGTATATGACATCGAAGAAAAGAACCGCGAGCCCCACCGAGAGAGCCGGGAGCATCCATCTCGCCGCCCGGACGGCGGTACTCGAAAGGAGGATGCGCCTCGAAAACACGAAGATGAACGAAAGAAGATAAAGCGCGAGTGGGATCACCCACAAAAGCGGAACCGGAGCCACGTCCGTGGTCAAAAACGTCGTCACCCCGAGCATGAGGCTCGACGGTATGAACGCGAGGAACACCCACCATAGCTGCGTCCCCCACGAAAGCGGGACGAACGGTTCGGAGGCGGGAGATTCCGAGGCGGATGAGGCGGATGAGGCGGATGAGTCGTGCGTTTCCTCCGCGTTCTCCGGCTCGGTGGCGAGGGCGCGTCGGCGGAGGACGATCATGCACGATGCGACGAGGAGGGCGAAGACGACGTATCCGCCGGACCACAGCCACGTTTGGGCGGGTATGGAGAGGTTCGGCTCGATGACGAGCGGGTATCCGACGAGGGCGAGGAGGCTCCCGACGTTGCTCGCCGCATACAAAAAGTACGGGTCATGCGCGTTGGGATGCCCGGTCGCCGAGAACCATTTTGAAGGAGGGGACTCGCCGTCGTCACCACGAAGAAAGGCCCTCCGACGGCGACGGCGAGAAGGGCGAGAACCCACAGCGCGGGCGGGGCGTTCACGTTCTCGGCCCATGCGGGGAGGGCGAGCGGGAGGGCGATGACGGGGAGGATGAGGACGACGAGGTGGATTCTCGGCTGGCGGCGAAGTCCGAATGCCCGGATGGAGAAGTGGGCGTATGCGTATCCGGCGAGGAGAGCCGCCTGGAAAAACACCATCGAAGTGTTCCACACGGCGGGCGAGCCGCCGAGAATCGGGAGGATCATCTTCGCCACCATCGGCTGGACGAGGAAGACGAGGCCCGCCCCGAGGCAAATAGCCGCCCCGAAAATAAAAAGCATCACCCGGTCGGTGACGCCGCCGCCTTTCTCGCCGACCTTATCCGCTTTCCGCCCTTTGATGACGCTCAAAACACCCTCCGAAAAACCCTCCGCGAAGACACATGACAAACATGCACACACTTTACTTCACTTTACTTCGCGGAAGGCGCGAAGGTAAAGGCGAAAAACTAAGAGTTCCTGAAGATGCGTGGGGTGGCGGGCTTTCCGTGTGTCGGAGGGGGGACTCGAACCCCCACGTCCTTTAAAGGGACACTAGGCCCTCAACCTAGCGCGTCTACCAATTCCGCCACTCCGACGTGGTTCGCAGCCCGGAGAGTATACGAGAGAACCCGTGTTTGGTCAAAGCTCGGGTCGCTTCGCTCCGGTTATTGGTTTTTGTATTTGCCAATAACCAATAACCGGGAGCGACCGAAGGGAGCGACCAACCCGAGCTTTCTTCCGTACAATGAGCGTTTCGGGAGAGACGCGATGAGGAGGTTTTTGCGGATACTCAAATGGGCGGCGCTCGTCGTCGGGGCTTTGTTTTTGCTTCTCGGACTCGCCGCGTGCGGCGGGTATTTTTACGTGAAGGACTCGACCACCCCGACCCTCGACGGCTCCCTCGAACTCGACGGCCTCGAAAACTCCGCCACCGTCGAGAGGGAGCCTTCGGGGGTCGTCCACATCCGGGCGGAGAACGAAGGCGACATGTTCTTCGCGCTCGGGGCGGCTCACGCGCAAGACAGACTGTGGCAAATGGAGTTCCAAAGGAGAGGCGGTGCCGGGAGGCTTTCGGAGGTTCTCGGGGAGGCGACCGTCGGGGAGGACGAGTTCCTCCGCTCGGAGGGGTTTTACCGGGCCGCCGAATCGTCGTATGAAAGCCTTTCGGACGAGAGCCGCGCCACCATAGATTCGTATGTCGAGGGGATAAACTCGTATCTCGCCACCGGCCCCGAACTCCCCGTCGAGTTCATGCTCCTCGGGTACGAGCCGGAGGAATGGCGTCCGGCGGACGTCGTCGTGTGGGCGAAGATGATGAGCCTCGATCTCTCCGCGAACTACGAATCCGAACTCACGAGACATGCTCTCCGCGCCGAAGGCGTGACCCCCGAAAGAATACGCGAACTCATCCCGCCATACCCCGAAGACGCACCCACCATGATCTCCACCGAAGACCTCGAAGAAGAAGAGGCCGAAAGAGAGATCGAGCCTTCGAGCGAGGTATCGAACGAAGTGCCGGGCGAGGCTTCGGGCGACGTGTCGGGCGAGATGTCGAGTGGGATGCCGAGCGAGTCGGAGAGCGAGATGTCGGACGAAGTGTCGGATGAAAAGTCGAGTGGGATGCCGGGTGAGGCATCGAGTGCGATGTCCGACGAAGTGTCGAGTGAGGCGGCGGATGAGATGCCGAGAGAGATGGCGAGCGAGGTGTCGGGCGAAGCGTCGGGTGAGCGGTCGGCGGATGAGAGGCCGAGTGGTGTGTCGGGCGAGTCGGAGAGCGAGATGTCGGATGAGCCATTGGGCGAAGTGTCGGACGAGACGGCGGAACAGGCGCGGGCTTTGATCGAAGCGCGAGAGTCCCTCCCAGAATCACTCGAAGCCTCGAATAATTGGGTCGTCTCCGGCGAGAAGACGGCGAGCGGCGAGCCGCTTCTCGCTAACGACCCGCACCTCGGTTTTCAGGTTCCGTCGCTGTGGCATCTCGCGCATCTCGAAGCTCCCGGTTTCGAGGCGGTCGGGGCGACGCTTCCGGGGCTTCCGGCGGTCGTCATCGGCAAAAACGAAGACATCTCGTGGGGAGTCACGAACGTCGGGGCGGACGTTCAGGATTTGTACGTCATGGACAAGTCGGACGGCGGATACATCCACGACGGCGAGACGAAGGAATACGAGACTCGGACGGAGACCATCGAAGTCGCGGACGGCGAGCCTGCGGACATCGAAGTCCGGGAGACGGTGCATGGCCCCATAATCTCCGACGTCGTGGATGCCGCCGGGGAAAACCCGCTCGCCCTCCGGTGGACGACTCTCGACGACGGCGACACGACGATGGACGCTTTCCTCGGCATGAACCGCGCCGGAAACTGGGACGAATTCAACGAGGCGCTCCGCTCATACGTCGCCCCGAGCCAGAATTTCGTGTACTCGGATGTGGACGGGAACATCGGGTACGTCGCGCCGGGGAGCTTCCCCATCCGAGCCGATGGACACACCGGACTCGCACCCGCATCCGGCGACGGCGAGAGCGATTGGGAGGGCTTCATACCCTTCGACGAATGGCCGCGAGCATTCAATCCCGACGAGGGTTTCATCGCGACGGCGAACAATAAAGCGACGCCCGAAGGGTATCCGTATGACATCGCGTTCGAGTGGGCGGAGCCGTATCGGGCGGCACGGATCCGGGCCATGATCGAGGCGAAAGACGACCATACCGTCGAGGACATGACGGAGATTCAAAACGACTATAAATCGCTCCTTTTCGAGGATTTCCGAAGCGTCATCGAGGATATGGAGCCGGAGTCGGAGAATGCCTCGGAATGGCGCGAGCGACTCGTCGAATGGGACGGCGTCGCGTCTCCGGAGTCTCGGGAGGCGGCTGTTTTCGCGGCGTGGTATGCGGAGCTTTCGCGGCTTCCGGAGGCGGAGGTCGGGGAGGAATTCTGGGACGAGCCGAGGTATCTCCTCGAAGCCCTCGAAAACGGCGACCCGAACTGCGAACCTTCGACGGCGGAAGGGTGCATGGAGTTCGCCTCGGAGGCGATGGAGCGGGCTTTGGAAATGTTCGAGGGCGAGCCTCCGGAGTGGAGCGAGGAGCATCGGGCGACGTTCGAGCATCCCGTCCTCGGTAGTACGCCGCTCGCCCGATTGTCGAACCGGGAGGTTCCGTTCGGGGGCGACGCTTCGACGGTGAACGTCGGATCGTATGATTTCTCGGATTTCTCGATGTCCGGCGGGCCGAGTTATCGGCATGTCGTGGACATGTCGGAGGGTGGGGAGTCGGTGTTCATACATCCGATGGGGCAGTCGGGGAACGTGCTTTCCGGCGGCTTCGACGACCTCCTCGACATGTGGGTGGAGGGGGGGTATTTGCCGATGCGGACTTCGGATTACGAGGTCGAGGGGAGTCTCACCCTCGATCCACCCGCTCCGGGGGATTCGGGCGGATAGACCGGAGGAGGGCTTCGTAGCCGGAGTCCGTGGGATGGAAAGTCGCCGGGCAAGTTTATGTACTCGTCGCCCTCGTTCCCCGGAACGCCTCGTACCCGTCGGCGATGGACGCGCCGTTTCGCTCGGCGACGCTCGTCGCGTATATCGGTGAAGCTGCCGGGGATGGGGTTTGCACCCGAGAAGAAGGCGATTCTCGAAATCTGATAAGGTGCCTCGGGTGAAGTGGAAGTGGAAACTCGTCTTCGCCGGGGTGGCTGGAATCTTCGTCGCCGCTCTTTTGCGAGGCGAGCGAAAAACCCGAGACCCTCGCTGGCCGACGAACCTCGCGCATCGGGGAGCCTCGGTTCGCGCTCCGGAGAACACGATGGAGGCGTTCCGGATCGGCCTCGACGAAGGTGGGGCGGGCGGCCTCGAAATGGACGCGCATCTCACCCGCGACGGGGAAGTCGTCATCATCCACGACGACGACGTGGATCGCATGACCGACGGAACGGGATTCGCGCGCGACATGACCCTCGAAGAGATTCGCCGCCTCGACGCCGGATACCGCTTCTCGCCGGACGGAGCGAGTTTCCCGTACCGGGGGAGGGGGCTTCGCATCCCGACGCTCCGCGAAGTTTATGAGAGCTTTCCGGAGGCGGCGGTGAACGTCGAACTCAAAGAGGATCAAAGCGGCATACAAGAAAGTGTCCTCGACCTCATCGAGGAGTTCGACGCGGAGAGAAGGACGCTCGTCGCGTCGTTCGGATATTCTATAATGCGCCATTTTCGGAGGGTGTCCGGGGGGCGAGTTTCCACATCGGCTTCGCGGTTCGAGATATCCGTTTTCTATTTCGCGAGCAAAGTTTTTCTGGAGAAGTTCGTTCCCGTGAACTACGACGCTTTGCAAGTTCCCACACGGCATCGCGGGCTTGAAATCGTAACGCCGCGCTTCATAAAGGCGGCTCATTCGCGTGGGGTTCGGGTGGACGTGTGGACGGTCAACGACGGGAAAGAGATGGGCCGCCTCCTCGATCTCGGCGCCGACGTGATCATGACCGACGAGCCGGAGAAATTGTCGAAAACCCTCGCGGAGCGAAAACCCGAAGCCTGAAACTTTCAATAAAACGCTATGGCGATGGCGCAGAAAGCTCCGAAGAGGGTGTATGCGACGCCGAGCGGGAGATAGTATTTCGGGTTGTGGACGGGGGTGAAGAAGTATTTGGCGGCGGGGAAGAGGCCGACGAATTTCTCGATGAGGCAGGAGTATTCGCGGCGGAAGTACGTGAGGTGAATACCCCCGGCCATCGTGACGCACGCGAAGGGGAGCGCCCAAAGTTTCGACGGATAAAGTCCGATGGCTATGGGGGTGAGGACGATGAGGATCGCCCAGAAAGCCTGGATGGAGATGAAGGACATCCAGGCCGCCCTCCACCGATGTTCGCGTTTGCGACGGCGTGCCATAGTGCGGAATTATAGCGATGGTGTCATGAGTGTATGTGCGACCATCCGGCCATCGCCCGCTTATTTTTGTACACTACCCGGGCGCACGAGCATGTGAATTGGAGACGGCCCGCGTGCGGGGTCAACGAGTCAGGAGAAAGATGATCAAGGAGTCCATCGTAAAGGATCCATCGCTCGCCCCCGAGGGCCAGCAAAAGATCGAGTGGGCCGCGCAGCATTCGCCCGTCCTCAATAAAATCGCCCGAAATCAACTCGCCGACGGCTCCCTTACCGGCCGCAAAGTCGCGGTGACGGTGCATCTCGAAGCGAAGACGGCGTACCTCGCGGTTCTTCTCCATGAGGCCGGAGCGGAGGTTACGGTCACGGGGTCGAACCCGCTTTCGACGCAGGATTCTGTTTGCGCGGCGCTCGCGGAGCGGGGCATCCGGGTTTATGCGACGCACGACCCCTCCGACGAGGATTTCGAGCGGTACATCCACCTCGCGCTCGAGACCGAGCCGGATCTCCTCCTCGACGACGGCGCGGAACTCACCGGACGCCTCGCCCAATCCCACCCCGAACTCATTGACAAAGTCGTCGGCGCCACCGAGACGACGACGACGGGAATCCTGAAACTCCGGGCGATGAGCGACGAAGGCGTGCTTCCTTTCCCCGTCCTCGGCATAAACGAGGCTCGCATGAAGCACCTCTTCGATAACCGGTACGGCACCGGGCATTCGTCCATCGTGAGCCTCCTTGCGAACACGAACCTCTTCCTTTCGGGACAAAGGGTCGTGGTCATGGGCTTCGGGTGGGTGTCTCGCGGCCTCGCCAAATACGCCGCCGGGTTCGGCGCCCGCGTCATCGTGTGCGAACCCGACCCCGTGAAGCTCCTCGAAGCGCACTCCGAGGGATATGAAGTCATGAACTCCATCGAAGCCGCCGAGGCTGGGGATTTCTTCCTGACCGGAACCGGGAACATGAAGGTTCTCCGCCGCGAGCATTTCGAGCGGATGAAGGACGGCGCGGTTCTCGCCAACGCCGGACATTACGACCACGAGTTCGACCTCGCGACGCTCAAAGAAATGTCCGTCTCCGAGCGCGAGGCGCGGAAGCACATCACCGAGTATGAGATGCCGAACGGGCGGCGTATCCACGTCATCGCCCGCGGACGGCTCCTCAATTCCGGGGCGGGGGATGGGCATCCGGTCGAGATCATGGATCTCACTTTCGCCCTTCATGCTCTCGGAATACACTATCTCGCGTCGAGAGCGTCGGACTTCGAGCCGGGCATACAGGCTTTGCCGGAGGATCTCGATCAGGAAGTCGCCCGCATAAAGCTCCGCACGATGGGTGTCGAGCCGGAGGAACTCACCGACGAGCAAATGGCGTACCAGACGAGCTGGCGTTCGTAGTTTCATAGCTTGTAAGCTTTTATTTCGCGGCCCGGACGAAAGTGTCCGGGTCGCGTGTTCGATTTTTGGGGGAGGTTCGAGAGGCCATCATGAATTGCCGGAGAAGATCGGCGCCGAGTTTCATTGACCGCTCCTCCGCTCGTCGGGCGGCGACGGACACCGAGCTTCGTGGCCGGAGGGGGATTTCATAATCGAGACTTCCGCCGAGATACGACCGATGGAAGCGTCGGATGTTCCAATGGCATACGAGTCGGTGGCGATGTCTTTCGCGGCGGAGCCGGAGGAGCGCGAGCGCGTCCTCGGACGCTCGGACGAGGAGGTCGAGGAGAGCCACGAAAGGTATCGCTCTTTCCTTCGCACCGACCCGGAGGGCGCGTGGGTCGCCGAAGACAAAGGAGCCATCGTCGGGGTCGCCGTCTCGATACGGCGCGAGAGTTTGTGGGTTCTCTCGATCTTCGCGGTGGACGAGTCGCAGCGCGGAAAGGGTGTCGGACGCGAACTCCTCGAACGGGTCGCCGAATACGGAGAAGGCACGTCCGCCGCCATGATCGCCTCTTCGACCCACCCGGCGGCGATGCGAAGCTACGCGCTCGCCGGATTCACCCTCCACCCGACCCTCACCGCCGAAGGCTTCGTCCGGCGCGAGCAAATCCCCCCGAGCCTCCCCGTATACGAAGGCGACGAAAGCCACCTCGAAATGGCCGCCGAAGTGGATCGAAAGCTCCGGGGCGGCCCGCACGGCCCCGACATCGAACGCCTCCTCGGCACCGGGAACCGCCTCCTCGTCTCCGAGCGCGGCGGCGAGATGGGGTACGCCGTCACGAAGGAAGGCTCCCCGCAAATAGTCGCCGCGACCCATGAAGAAATGGCCCGCGATCTTTTGTGGGCCGCGCTCGCGGACGGGAGGCCGGGAGTCGAGTCCACGGCGCGGTGGATCACTGCCCGCCAAAAGTGGGTCGTGGATGTGATTCTCGAAGCCGGACTCTCCCTCAAACCCGACGGCCCGATTTGCGTGAAAGGGGAGCCGGGGCCGTTGTTTCCATATCTTCCGAGCGGGTTGTATTTGTGAGGTCGCTCCGTACCCGGCTTCGTCGCCGGAGGAGTGACGGAGATGGAGGAGTCGAAAAAAGCAAATGCGATTCCTCTCTTCACATAAAATAACGTCATGACCCGAACGATCACCATCCGCTTCACTTCCTTCCGCGAATGCCCGAACTGCGACGGGCGCGGCGACGACGGAGCCGAGTGGCGCCCCGTCGAGTGCCGCCGATGCAAAGGACGCGGCAAACTCATAACCGGGGTCGAGGTCGAGGATTCGAAAACCGGGAAACTTCCCGACGACCATTTCGAGTTCACCGCGACGGGCGAGGTGTATCTTCTCGACTTCGACGAGGACGAGGAGATCGAAGTTGTGAAGCCCGATTTCGGGGGCGGGGAGCCGGGAGCCGCTCGCTGACGCTCGCTTCGGGAGTTGGGGTGTCCTCGACCTTCTCAGGCTCTCCCCAGATTTTGGTGAGTCAAGTGAACGAAAAGCCCATCATCCAGCCTCGCGGAGAACGACCAGCGTGGGAAGGTCAAATGCTCACGCCGCATACAGCACCCTCTTGCGCAGCAGGTCGA
>JACDAJ010000316.1 GCA_013695475.1 Rubrobacter sp.
GTGTCCGCGAGGCTCTCATTGACGCGCTTGGGGAGGCTCTTCCAGAGATCGGCGCGGAGGATGCGCGGGGTTTCTTCGAGCATTGCGGCTACCGCGAGTCGGTTCAATCATTATGACCGCCGCTGTATGCAGAAAATCACCGGGAGATCCCATACGGAAGCGAGGTTCATGCTCTCGAAGATCGTCCCCTGATTCGCCCCGCCGTCGCCCGTGAAGGATATAGCGACTTGCCGCGTCCCGCGCACCTTCGCCGAAAGCCCGACTCCGCATACCAGCGGCGGCCCGCCGCCGACGATGCCGTTCGCGCCGAGCATCCCTTTGTCGAGGTCGGCGATGTGCATGCTTCCGCCTTTGCCTCGGCAGATTCCGCCGTCTTTGCCGTAGATTTCCTGCATCATCTCCTTCACGTCGCAGCCTTTGGCGATGGCGTGTCCGTGGCCCCGGTGCGTGCTCGCCACATAGTCGTCCGAGTCGAGGTGCGCCATGAACCCGGCGGCGATGGCTTCCTCTCCGGCGTAAAGATGGACGAAGCCGGGGATTTCTCCGGTGGCGAACTCGGTGTGGAGTCGCTCCTCGAACTCCCGGATCGTCTTCATCGTCCGGTACGCGTCGAGAAGCTGCTCCTTGCTCAACTCTGTCGAGCCGGCGACTTCCGTCATACTGCCTCCTTTTTCGGTTTTCCCCGTGTTCCCATGAAACGGAATTTACGATATATCGTGGGTGTCCCTCCGTCAAGACGGAAGTTATTGTGAGCGGTGAATAGAAAAATTACTCATCGCTCACCGAAGCGACCCTCACGAGAACATCACACCCCCGTCTATCATCACCGATTGCCCCGTCATATAGTCCGAGTCCTTCGAGGCGAGGTACGATACGAAGCTCGCCACGTCCTCCGGGGTTTGCACCCTCCCGAGCGCCACGAGGCTCTCGACGAATTGGTTCATGATCTCACCCTTTTCGGCTCCTCCTTGCAAACCGCCGATGCCTTCGTCTATGAGTTCCCACATCCCGCCATGAAAGCCACGCGGAAGGGCGGCGTTCTCGTGAACATCGCCATTTGGGAAGGGGAAATCTCCATTCACCCCAACGACATCGTACTCAAAGAACTCGACATACGCGGCATCATTTGCTATTCGCAAAAGGACTTCGCCGACACCATCGAAATGCTCAAAGCGGGAAAGTTCGACACCGAGGGACTCATCACCGAGCGCATACCGCTCACGGATGTCGTCGCGAAGGGCTTCGACGAGCTTGTGGCTCACAAAGACCGCCACGTGAAGATCCTCGTGAACTCCGCCGGATAAACGCGCGAGAGCGAAGGCGCGAGAGCGAAGCCGCGAGAGCGAAGCCGCGAGAGCGAAGCCGCGTCGGACTATTTCCCGGCGCGGCTTTTCCTTCGCCTTCGGACGCGGCGGAGAATATAAAGGGTGACGAGCGCCGCGGCGATGGCTCCGACGGCGACCGGGCCAAGTGCGCGGATGACGGAGATGACGGCCTCCCAGTATTCTCCGAAGACGAAGCCGACGGTTCCCATGAGGACGGCCCAGAAAACTATCGCCACGCAGTCGAAGGCGAGGAAGCGCGGGTATGGCATCCCGCTCATCCCGGCGGAGAGTGGGATGAGGGCGCGGAAGCCGGGGACGAGACGACCGATGAAGATCGTCTTCCCCCCGTGCCCGGCGAAGTATTTCTCGATCCTCGATATATGCTCCCCGCCCCTCGTCCCGAAGAGGAAGCGGACGCCGAGCATCCTCTCGACGAGGGGGCGGCCGCCGACCCGCCCCGTCCAATACATAGCGTTCTCCGAGACCGCCGCCCCGAGCGCGCCGAAGAGCATGACGAGGCCGATGTTCAAATCGTCGCCGGAGGCGAACCATCCCCCGAGGAGCATCGTAATGTCCCCCGAACTCGGAAGGCCGAAATCGAGGGCCGCTCCGAGAAACACAATGAAGTACCCGTAATCCTCGATCAAAGCCTCGATCAGAATTTGAAGCTCTTCGGGCGAACTCGGGAGGACGCTGGAAATTGTCATGGAAATAAAAGTAAACGTGTCCACGAACATGATATTATCCCCCACCGCGCCCCACTTCAAAAGCGGAGCGTGTTTTTTTCGCCCCGATACTTTGTCAAAGCCTTCTCGCATACCTCCCTCGCATGGGATGGACGGAGTGATGTCCCTTCCAAACTCCCCGCGTCCATCCATTCGAGTTCATAAACGTTGTCGGTGGTTTGCCGCTCTCGCACCGCCGCTTCTTCGAGTGTTTCACTCGGTTCGATCCCACCGCCCGGTTTCCGGCGGCGCATGAGGAGTATGCGCCCATCTTTCACGATGAGGACGGCGGCTCGGTCCTTCATACGGAATCTCGATGAATACTTCGCGTCTTCCGTGACTCGTGACAGCGGATTTCATGAGGTTTATTCATCCACCGTCGAGGTTTCGGGCGGTGAACACGATCCATCCGGGGACGGTATTTCTCGATGCCCGCAATTCGATGCATGAAGCCCGATCCGCGAAGGCTCGATACTCCCGCAATTCGCCGTGAGAAGCATCCGCTTCGCGAGGTCGGGATGGGCGGGCGCGACCTCACGAAGCGGAGCGGCCACCGATGGAGACATTCACTCGCATTCCATTTCACTCCCACACGGGTTCGTCCGTATGTTCTCCGAGCGTCGGAGGCGGACGCCGGACGGCGGGACGCTCCCCGTCCATGAGTATCGGGGATGAAAGAAGACGCATCATACCCGCCGCCGGATGCTCGACTTCGGTGAGGATGCCGGAGCTGAGAACATGTTCGTCCTCGAAGACATCGGTGAGGGAGTTCACCGGGCCGCACGGGACTCCGGCTTCCCGAACCGCTTCGATCCACTCTTCCGAAGTTCGCGTCGAAAACATCTCTCCGAGTTCGGCGGCGAGTTCACCCCGGTTCGCGATGCGATCCGCGTTCGTCGAGTATCTCCCGTCGTCCGCGAGGTCTTCTCTTCCGATGGCTTCGCACAGACGCATAAATTGCGCGTCGTTGCCGACGGCGACGGCGACGGGTTTGTCGGAAGTGTCGAAGGTTTGGTACGGCGTGATCGTGGGATGCTCGTTCCCGAGCCTCCCGACATCCTCGCCCGTCACGAGGAATTCTTGCGCGCGGTTCCCGAGCCACGAAAGCGTGCTCTCGAAAAGCGGAACCTCGATCCTCGCCCCCCCGCCCGTCCCGCTCCGGCGGTGGAGCGCGGCGAGGATCGCATTCGAGGCGTAAAGTCCGCACACCATGTCGGCGATGGCGACTCCCACCTTCGTCGGCTCGCCGTCCGGCCATCCGGTGATGCCCATTATTCCGGCGCGAGCTTGAATGAGGAAATCGTAGCCGGGCTTTTCATCGTCCGGCCCGGGGCCGAAGCCCGTGATCGAGCAATAAATGAGATCGGGGTTCGTCTCTTTGAGTGCTTCATATCCGAGGCCGAGCTTTTCGAGCGTCCCGCGCTTCATGTTCTCGATGAGGACGTCCGCCGTGGATGCGAGTTTCTTCACCCGCTCGAAACCTTCTTCGCTTTTCAAGTCCACGACGATGGAGCGTTTGTTCCGGTTCACACTCAGAAAATACGCCGACTCGCCCCCGACGAAGGGCGGCCCCCATCCCCGCGTGTCGTCGCCGCGCTCGGGATGCTCGACTTTTATGACATCGGCTCCGAGGTCGGCGAGGAGCATCGTCGCGTATGGCCCGGCGAGAACGCGCGAGAGGTCGAGAACCTTCACACCTTCGAGCGGAAGTCTCATCTTCGCTCCATCGGGATGTCCGTGAGGAAGAGTCGCGTCGGCTTGTCCGCGAGGTTCCTTCCCCGATGCGCCCCTTCGCCGAGCGGCGAGGTCGGGAGGAAAAACGCTTCGCCTTCGGCGGCTCGGAGAGGGTTTCTCCCGTCGTCGAACTCGTACCGGATTTCGCCGGATATGACGAAACCCCGGTGTCCGTCCTCGCACCATTCCTTACGCCCGGCTCCTTCTTCGTACTCGACTATCGCCCACCGGGCATCGTCCACTTCCGCTTCCTTCGCGTGGATGCCGGGTGCGTCGTCGGCCCACTCGATGTCGCCGAACGGCACGTTTTTCGCTCTTTCCATGAGGCTCCTCCCTCGCGTTTCGCGTGAGTCGCCAGTATAGCGAAACGCCGGAAAGTTCCCGACCGAAATGGGGCCACGCTCCCATGACGGTGGGACTGGCTCGCCCGTAAAGTGGTCGTGTGTTGCGAAACGATGTGGAAAGGAGGTTGTGCGATGGCGCGGATGGACGAGGTGGCGGCGGGCATATACCGGATCAGCGCGTTCGAGCCGGAGTTCGGCATCACGGTGAATCAGTTTTTGATAGACGACGAGCGTCCGGCTTTGATCCATACCGGACTCTTCCAAATGTACGAGGATGTCCGAGGGGCGATCTCCGAGGTCCTCGACCCGAAGCGGCTGTCGTTCGTGGTGTGTCCGCACTTCGAGGCCGACGAGTGCGGCGGCATGGGGCGTTTCGTCGAGGAGGCTCCGGAGGCCGTCCTTGCGTGCGGCGAGGTGGGGGCGGCGATCAACATCTCCGGCTGGGATTATTCCGACCCGGTGCGAGGTTTCCGCGACGGCGAAACGCTCGACCTCGGGGAACACAAGCTGCGTTTCATGGAGACGCCGCACGTCCATCACTGGGACTCGATGATGGTTTTCGAGGAGACGACCGGAAGTTTCTTTCCGGCGGACCTCTTCGCGCAGCCGGGCGAACAACCCGCGGTCGTGCGCGAGAACCTCGGCAAGGAAGCGTGCATGATGGCTCGGGAGGTCGGCATCTTCGCGGCGGAGTGGCCGGTCATAAAGACGGCGCAGCGGATCGAAGAGCTTGCTCCGGCCTGGATCCACCCGATGCACAGCGGAAGCCTCCCACAAGAATCCACCCACTATTACTTCGATGCCCTCCGCGACGAACCCTTCGCCTTCGACGGGAGGATCTTCGGAAGGACGCTCCCCGGTTTCCCCGCGCCCCCGGCGGAGGTGGAAGTCGGCGAATAAAGGAAAAAGCAGACCACGAATCGCAACGAACGAAACGTAATCCCCGAACTCGAAGGAGGCGAACTATGGAGAACGTGCAAAGTCAGGGACGGCTCTCGACACTCGGAGGGGTGCGGGCGGCTGGCTTGCTTTGCGCCATCGGCGGGGCGGGCTGGCTGGTGGTCGGGCTGGTTTCGGAGGTGGTCTTCCAGCCGAGTGGCGCGGGGTACGCCGTTTCTCAGGTGGCATGGTTTCTCGTCCAGAGTTTGCTCTTGATCGGCGTTCTCGGACTTGCTTTCTCGGGCGCGGTGTCGGGCTGGTTCGGAACTGTCGCTCTCGGCGTCGCCCTCCTCGGGCGAGTGGATTTCGTGGCGGCGGAGATCCACTCCCTCGCCATCGGAGAGGAGTCCATTTTGCTGCCGATCGGCGCGATGGTCACCGCCGTGGGCATGACGCTCGTTGGCGTCGCGGCGCTTCGCGCGAGGCGATGGGATGGCTGGCGGAGGTTCGCGCCGCTCGTCGCCGGAGTTTATCCGTTCGTGGCGATGTTCCCGTTCATATTCATCACGGAAGAGCCGAGCATGGTCGCGATCTCACTCTGGGGACTGCCGTGGCTCGCCCTCGGATTTGCCCTCTATTCCTCGACGAAAACCCCTGAACGGTAGCCGATGCCACAGGCGAAAAACGTGGAAGGAGGCAATCCGCGGAAGTCTCGAAGCGAGCCGCGAAGGCGGCGCATCGAACCAACCCAAACCATCGAAGCGAAGGAGGAATGAAGATGAACACTCAACGACCGACGGCGGTGGCCGTCGCCGCCTCACTGCTCGCGCTGTTCAGTTTGCTGGGCGTGGTGTCAGTATTCGTGCCAGCTTTCTCGGACGGGGTTCCGGCGGTCGTCGTCTATGGGGGCGCCGTTCTCGGCGTCCTCGGACTGATCGCCGCCTATGGGCTGTGGACGCTCAAGAAGTGGGGCATGTGGCTCGCCATCCCTTTGTCCGCTCTGAATCTCCTCTCGGCGGCGCCGGGGATAGCCTTCGCGCCCACTACCTTGCTCTTCGTGGCGGCCACCGTGACCGTCGCGATTTGCGCGCTCATCATCGTGCTGGTAGTTATGCCGGCCTCGCGGCGAGCATACTCATAGGATGCCACTCGACGAACGGCGCGAGTCTGACTCGCGCCGTTCGTTTCGCTCCCTTATCCGACGACGCAGGGGAACATCGAAAGCGCATCCGATGGAGCGGGAGAACTGAGGCTCGCCCCATTTCGACCCGAGGGCAGCGAATTTTCGGGCAGGGTTTGTATCAACCATAGCGTCAAGGCCGATGTACTGAGAAAATGCGTCAGGCGCGGGGTTTCGAGCCTCGCGCCGTTCATCGCCGGGAACCTGGAGGCGAGCACGTGGCGAGTGAAGCTCTACTGGTGAGACATCCGCGCTGGCTGGCCGTTGCGCGGGTTGCGTGGTTCGTGGTCGCGGCGGTGGAACTGGTTGTTTTCGTAGCCAGCGTCCGGGCTTACTGGCTGCAACTCAACGTCCTGTGCGCCGATCCTTCGCGGAGCGCGTGCAACTTCACACAGCTCACGCCCGTCATGCAAGATGCGCTGGAAAGGCTCGGGTTCACCGTCGGGGCGTATGCGGGGTACACGCTTGCCATCCACACGGCTTCGTCGCTCGCGCTGCTCGCGGTCGGGTTGCTGGTTTTTTTGCGGAGGGGCGATGAATGGTACGGGTTGTTCGTCTCGCTGCTGCTCGTGACCTTCGGGACGATCGGGCCTTCCGCCGTGCTTTACGACGCCTTCGACTGGGCATACCCCGAGCTTGGGGCGACGGCGCTCGCCTTGTCGAATGCGATCTCCTGGCTGGTGTTTCCGGCCCTCGGACTTTTCCTCGTGACCTTCCCGGACGGCCGGTTCGTGCCGAGGTGGAGTTTCATCGTCGTTCTTCTCTGGACGCTCCAGGCGATTTTCTGGGAGTGGATAGATTCCCTCCCGCCGCCGCTCTTCGCCGCCGAGCTTCTCCTCGTATACGGAGGCACGCTCGCGGTGCAAATCTACCGCTACCGGCGAGTCTCCGACGCCACGCAACGCCAGCAGACGAAGTTGGTCCTCTTCGGCTTCGCCCTCGGTGTCTCCACCATCGTCGTCACGGGTCTTTCGAGCGCGATGAGTCCCGGCTTCGCGTCTCTGAACGGTCTTCTCGAAGGCACGTGGGTGGCGTTGCTGTTCACGCCGATACCGCTTTCCATCGGGGTGGCCGTCCTCAAGTATCGGCTGTGGGATGTTGACCCGATCATCAACCGCACCCTCGTGTACGGCGCGCTCACGGCGACTGTCGTGGCGGTCTATATTCTCATCGTCGCGTATCTCGGCGTGGCTTTCCGAACGGGCGGCAACCTTTTCATCTCCCTCGTCGCGACGAGCGTCGTGGCCGTGATGTTCGCGCCTTTGCGCGACCGCCTCCAACGCGCCGTGAACCGCCTTATGTACGGCAGGCGCGACGAGCCGTATGCGGTTCTTTCCCGGCTCGGGGAAAGCCTCGAAAACGTCCTCGCCCCCGAAGCGGCGCTCGCGACCGTCGCCGAGTCCGTGGCGCAGTCTCTCAAACTCCCCCACGTGGCCATCACCCTCGAACACGACGGACATTTCGTGACGGCGGCACGGTTCGGAACCCCGGTCGGAGAACCCGTCATCCTCCCGCTCACGCACCACTCGGAGGAGGTCGGGCGCATGGTCGTCTCGCCGAGATCCCCCGGCGAAGAATTCTCCGCCGCCGACCGGAGGCTCCTCGACGACCTCGCGAGGCAGGCGGGATCCGCCGCCCATGACGCCCGGCTCACCGCCGACTTGAGACATTCGCGAGAGCGTCTCGTGGCAGCCCGCGAGGAGGAGCGCCGCCGCCTCCGCCGCGACCTCCATGATGGCATCGGCCCTCGCCTCGCCACCCTCGCACTCAAGCACGACGCCGCCATGAACCTCCTCTCCCACGACCCGGACGCCGTCGGCTCGCTCCTCGCCGAACTCAAAGGCGAGACGCAGGAAGCCATAGCCGACGTGCGCCGCGTCGTCCACGGCCTCCGGCCACCCGCACTCGATCAACTCGGACTCGTCCGCGCCCTCGGAGAGGCGACCCGCCGCCGTCCGGGCGTCACGAACGTCTCACTCGAAGCCCCGGATAATATGCCGCCGCTTTCCGCCGCGGTCGAGGTCGCCGCGTATCGCATCGTTCAGGAAGCCCTCACAAACGTCGCGCGCCACGCCGAAGCTCGGAAGTGCGTCGTCCGCCTCGCGCTCGACGAGACGACGGAAATCCTCCTCGTCGAAGTCACCGACGACGGACGCGGAATCGGAACTCACAAAGGCTCCGGCGTCGGGCTGTCCTCGATGCGCGAGCGGGCCGAGGAGCTTGGCGGGAGCTTCGAGGTCGAGGCCGCCTCGGAGGGCGGAACTCGCGTGCGAGCCGAGCTTCCGCTCCGTCTCGAACCACGAGTGGAATCCGATGCTCCGCGAGAGGACGGAACCGCCTCGATTGCCTCGCCCGCGTCGGTTCGTGAGAAAGAGACTGCGCCGTGACGGAGCCGATACGCATTCTCGTCGTGGACGATCACGCGCTGTTTCGGAGCGGACTCAAAGCGCTTTTCGGATCGGTCGCGGATTTGGAGGTCGTCGGCGAGGCGGCGACGGGGGAGGAGGCCATCGAGCTTGCCGCCGAACTTTCCCCCGACGTGGTTCTCATGGACTTGCAAATGCCGGGCATGGGCGGCATCGAGGCGGCCCGCCGGGTGTCGAGCCTCAATGTCGGGGTCGTCATGGTGACGATGTTCGAGGACGACGCTTCGGTGTTCGCTGCGATGCGCGGCGGAGCGCGAGGGTATGTTCTCAAAGGCGCGGACCAGGCCGAGATCCTCAAGGTCGTCCGCGCCGCCGCCGATGGCGAAGCCCACTTCGGCCTGGCCATAGCCGAACGCCTCAAAGACTTTTTCTCCGCGCCGCGACCGCCCGGCCCGGTCGAGGCGTTCCCCGAACTGACCGCCCGCGAAGCCGAAGTCCTCGACCTCATTGCTCGCGGGACGAGCAACCCGGACATCGCCCGGCGTCTCCATCTCAGTCCGAAGACCGTCCGAAACCACATTTCGAATATCTTTCTCAAGCTCCACGTCGCAGACCGGGCGCATGCCATCGTCCGCGCCCGCGAGGCCGGGATGGGGCGGGAAGGGTCGTAAGGGT
>JACDAJ010000006.1 GCA_013695475.1 Rubrobacter sp.
CCGTCGTCGTTGTATCCGCGGTCGGAATAAAACTCGGCGATGGTGGGATGTCCCATCCTCCTCGCAAGCTCGTACGTCACCGAGGCTTTCATGCAGAAAAGATGGAGTCCGTCATCGGCCTTTTGAATCGCCTCGATGATGGCTCGGGAGAGTTCTTCGTCGTGGGCGGCGACCATGTATAACGCGCCGTGGGGTTTCACATGCTGCACGTCCATTCCATAAAAGCGGCAGAATTCGCGGATCGCACCGAGTTGGTAGAGAAGCTCGTCGTGAATCTCGTCGGGGGACACGTCTATCGCACGCCTCCCGAAACCGACGATATCCTTATAACCACAGTGAACCCCGACAGCGATGTCGTTTTCTTTCGCCATCGCGATGGTCTTTCGCATGGTGGTCGGGTCTCCGGCGTGGAAGCCTCCAGCGACGTTCGCCGAAGAAATAAACTTCATCATCTCCTCATCGTGTCCCATCCTCCACGGGCCGAAGCTCTCGCCCATGTCGCAATTGAGGTCAATTTGCTTTGCCATGTGGCCTCCTTTTCCGCCTCGGACTTTCGGCGAGGGTTTTGGCTTGCCGCGCTTCAGCCTGTCAGCAAAAAACGAAACGCCGACACCCCGCTATCCGAGGCTCTCCCGTATCCCCGCCAGCCGCTCCCGATTCTCCTTCCGCGCTCGCAACGCCTCTTCGAGGCTCACTGAGACGAACTTCGTTTTGTCGTTCGTTTTCGTTTGGGCGAGGCGGCTCCGGTCCACGCTTATGACCGTCCCGATGGTCGCGTACCCGCCGCCCGTCACCGCGTCGTTGAGAAGCACTATCGGCTCGACTCCGCCGGGAACTTGTATGGAGCCGACCGGATACCCGAAATCCACGACGTTCGCCGGGTCGCTCCCGGCCCCCGCGGGCTGCTCGCGCTCGACGAAGCGAAGCTCTCCGCCCCGGTACCGGTACCCGATCCGGTCCGCATCCGGCGTCACCGTCCACTCGACCGAAAGAAACTCCTCCATGCTCTCTTCCGTCAGCCGATAACTCGCCAAACCGATGATGACCCGAAGCTCCGCCTCTTTGCCGAAAGTCGGAATATATTTGTCGTCCACCTTCTTGCCGACATGCGAAGAAGAATTATTCGACGGCCCGACACCGATCTCGTCTCCCTCCGCGAGAGCGCGGCCCTCGAAGCCTCCGAGGCCGATGAGGGTATATGTCGCACGACTTCCGAGGAACTCCGGCACGTCCACCCCGCCCGCCACCGAAAGATACGACCTCGCGCCGTTTTTGAGATAGTCGAAAGAAAGCACATCACCCGCCTCTATTTGGAGAGCTTCCCATGTCGGGCATTCTTCACCGTTTATTTTCGGCGGTATTTCGGCTCCGGTGAGCGCGATGACGGCGTCCTCGGTGAACTCGAGTTCCGGGCCGAAGTACGTTATTTCGAGGCCCGCCGCGCCATCTCCGTTCCCGACGAGGTAGTTTCCGACCGCGTATGAAAAACTGTCCATCGCACCGGAGGGCGGCATCCCGAGAGCGTAGTCGCCGATGCGTCCACTATCCTGAACGGTCGTGAGGAGTCCGGGCTGCCACACTTTAATCGCCATAGAGAAACCCCTTTATCTCGTCGTTGTATGAGTGGGGATCGGCGAGGGAACGGTCGGCATGGAAGATGAAATCGCGTATTCGGTACTCGAAGGAGCCGTCCTCGACCTTCGCGGTTATTTCGTCGAACTCATCCTGCGCGACGTTCCGGAAGTTGAAGATGTCGCCCGGTTTCGGGAAGACGATGGAGTCTTTGAAATCTCTCAATTTCTGGCTCACGTCGAGGACGGGAGCGGCGGCGATTCCATACAATTGGTAGCCGCCCGCGCCTTGTACGGAGTACACGACGGCGAAGCCCCCGCCGAAACCGAAGGCGTGCTTCGGGGTGAAGGTGCGGGGGCGGACGTATTTCGGGACTTCGACTTGCTCGGCGGGGGGGACGAGTTGATAGCACCACGGAAGGCCGGGGACGAACCCGATCATGGTGACCATCCACGGCGAACCCATGAGCGCGGCGATGAAATCGTCTTTGTTTTCGTGGCCGTTTATGCGGGCGGAGTATTCGAGGTCGGTGGCTTCGGGGTCTTGATGGCGATCCCGGAAGCGCATGAGCGTCTCGTGCGTCCATGGATCCTCCATCATCACCGGAACATCCACCACCCGTGTGCGAAGCTCGAAACCCGTCGCCTCCCCGACCTCGGCGTCGATCTCCTTCAAACGCTCGATGAGCTTGTCGGGATGAAGAGTGTCCGGGTCGAGGCGAACCATGTACGAGGCGTTCGAGGGGCATATGTCGGTGATGCCCTCGATGTCCTCCTCCTTCAGTTTGTTCGTTATAGCCATCGCCCGGAAGTTGACAGAGAGGCTCATCGCCTCGGCGAGTTCGACGAAAACGTATTCGTCGCCTCCATAGCTGTAACGAGGCGAGGCGAGATCCATACCGCTCATTTCCACCCACTTTCCCCACAAAAGCGTTCGTATACAAGAAAATGTTACCAAAACTGGAAACCTCCGGCCACGAAAGATGTCCGGGACGGCGAACCTCGCTAAACTGGGCGGCGAGTTCCACGAACAAAAGGAGCGCCCTTGAACATACGCATGATGACCCGAGTCGCCCTCATGGCGGCGGTCATGGCGATTGCCGCGCAAATAGCCATCCCGCTTCCGTTCTCCCCGGTTCCTTTCACTTTGCAAGTCCTCGGCGTCATCCTCTCCGGCCTCCTCCTCGGCCCGAAATACGGCACGCTTTCGCAAGCCGTATACCTCCTCGTCGGAGCGGTCGGAGTCCCGGTCTTCGCGCAGTTCTCCGGCGGATTCGGCTCCCTCGTCGGCCCGTCCGGCGGATACCTTCTCTCGTACCCGTTCGCCGCCGCCCTCGCGGGACTCGCGGCGGGCGCGGCGGCGAACTCCCCGAGGGGGCGTGCCCTCACCGTAAGCGTTCTGTGGGGGATCGCCGCGCTCGTCGTCATATACACGCTCGGGGCGACGCAGCTCGCCATCGTCACGCAGCTTCCGGCCTCGGTCGCCGTCGCGCAGGGAGTGCTTCCGTTCGTCGCCTTCGATCTCGTGAAGGTCGGCCTCGCCGCCGCCGTCGCGACCGCCGCCGCGCCCGCCATCGCCACGACATCGAGAGCATAAGGAGGCAACGATGCCCATTAAAGTCCTCATAGCGAACCGGGGGGAAATTGCCCTCCGCATCGTCCGTGCGTGCCGCGAACTCGGCGTGCCATCCGTCGCCGTGCATTCCGACGCCGACGAGAGCGCGCTCCATGTCCGACGCGCCGACGAGGCGGTGAACATCGGGCCTCCTCCGGCGGGCAAAAGCTATTTGAACGTCGAGGCGATCCTCGCCGCCGCGAAGGAAACGAACGCCGACGCCATACATCCCGGCTATGGATTCCTCGCCGAAAACGCCGGGTTCGCCGCCGCTTGTCGAGATGCGAACATCACGTTCGTCGGCCCGTCTTCCGAAGCCATCGAGAAGCTCGGAGACAAGGCGGCGGCCCGGAGGCTCGCGAAGGAGGCGGATGTTCCGGTCGTGCCGGGGTCGGATGGGGTGGCTTCGCCGGAGGAGGCTGTGGAGGCGGCGGATGGGATCGGGTACCCGGTCATGATCAAAGCATCGGCGGGCGGCGGAGGCCGGGGCATCCGAGTCGCGGAGAATGAGGAAGAACTCCGAAAGCTCGTCAAAGAAGCGAAGCGCGAAGCCGAGGCGGCGTTCGGGGACGGCTCGCTTTACCTCGAAAAGTTCCTCGAAAACCCTCGCCACGTCGAGGTTCAAATAATGGCCGACCATCGCGGAAACGTCGTCCACCTCCACGAGCGCGAATGCTCGATGCAAAGAAAGCGGCAGAAAATATTGGAGGAAGCGCCGTCGCCCGGAATAAGCGAGGCGACTCGAAACGCGATGTGCGCTGCCGCCGTCCGGCTCGCGAGGGAGGCCGGATACACGAACGCCGGAACCGTCGAGTTCCTCGTGGATAAAAACAAGTTCTTCTTCATCGAGATGAACACGCGCATACAAGTCGAGCATCCGGTGACGGAGATGCTCACGGGCGTCGATCTCGTGAAAGAACAAATACGAATCGCCTCGGGAGAAATTTTGAGCATGTCACAAAAAGACATCCCCACAAACGGCCACGCCATCGAGTTCCGCATAAACGCCGAAGACCCCGACATGGATTTCCTCCCCTCGCCCGGCGAGATAACTTCTCTCGAAGTGCCGGGCGGCCCCGGAGTGCGGGTGGATTCGGCGATATACGCCGGGTACAAAATACCGCCGTTTTACGACTCGCTCATCGGAAAGCTCATCGTATGGGGCGTGGATCGGGAAGAAGCCATCGTGCGCTCGCGCCGCGCACTCGACGAATACGAGATTGAGGGAATAAAGACGACCATCCCGCTCCATCTCCGCCTCCTCGACGACGAGGCGTTCCGTTCCGGCGATTACGACACGGGGTATCTCGAAAAGTTACTCGGGGGAGAATAGGAAACGAGGCTTCGCGAAGTATACTTCTGGCGAGAGGCGCAGTTTATCGGAGGTTCCCAATGCAGACGACGACACGAGAGATTGTCCGGCGGCGGTTCACCGTCCACGATTACCATCGCATGGCCGAGGCGGGGATCCTCCACGAAGACGACCGGGTCGAACTCATCGAGGGAGAGATAGTCGAGATGGCGGCGATCGGGAGCCGACACTTCACGTGTGTCAACAAACTCAACCATTTGCTCGTGAGGAGCGTGGGCGACGGCGAGGCCATCGTCAGCGTTCAGAATCCGGTGAGGCTGGACGAGCGGAACGAGCCTCAGCCGGATCTCTCGTTGATCCGCGCCCGCGATTACCGGCAGTCGCTCCCCGGCCCCGAAGACGTGCTGCTCCTGATCGAAGTCTCCGACACCACCCTCGCCTACGACCGGAACGTCAAACTGCCGCTATACGCGAAAGCGGGCATCCCGGAAGTCTGGATCGCGAACCTCGCGAATGAGACCATCGAACACCACACGAAACCATCCGGCGATGGATACCATCTCGTCCGCCACTCGGGAAAAGGAGACACGATAAAGCCGGAAGCATTCCCCGGTCTGGAACTCCCGGTGAATACCGTATTTAGCTGACCCCTCGTTATTCTTTGTCCGCTTCCGGCTCCTCGTCTCCTCGTCGGAACGGCTCAAAATCTGGATGTCTCCTTCGACAAAGAAACACAGGCCGCGTCCCCATAACGCGACCCGCATATTCCAGTTTTGGGCGTGGACGGAAGTTACGAAGCCGCCTCCCCGACAGCCCGACCGAGGATGGCGAGTCCTTCATCGAGCTGATCGTCGGTGATGACGAGCGGCATGAGAGCGCGGATGACATTCCCGTAACTCCCCGCCGTAAGAAGCATGAGTCCTTCCGCGAGCGCGTGATGGCGAACCCTCTCGGTCCCTTCCGGGTCGGGCGTCTTCGTCTTCGCGTCTTTGACGAACTCGAGTCCGGCCATCGCCCCGAGGCCGCGGGCGTCGCCGACGAAGTCCGGGTGTGACGACTGTATTTCTTTGAGGCCGGAGATGAGCCGTTCGCCGAGGACTTCCGCCCGGTCGAGGAGACCGTCTTCCTCGAACGCTTCGATGACGGCGAGCGCGGCGACGCACGAGACGGGGTTTCCTCCGTACGTCGTGCCAATGCCCCCGGTATGGACGGCATCCATAATTTCGGCGCGGCCCGTCACCCCGGCGATGGGCATTCCGCCGCCGAGGCTCTTCGCCGTCGTCACGAGGTCGGGTTCGACTCCGAAATGCTCGATGGCGAACATCTTTCCCGTCCGCCCGAAGCCGCTTTGTATCTCATCCACGATGAGGACGATGCCATGCTCCCGGCAAAACTCCGCGAGCTTCCGCATGTCCTCTTTCGGCCACGGGAGGAAGCCGCCCTCTCCCTGGACAGGCTCGACGATGGCGCACCCGACCATCGAGACGTCCACGTTCCCGAGTGTCCGTTCGAATGCGGCGAACCAATCTTCATCCGGGCGACGATATGGATACGGAGCCGGGACTCGATGCACCTCCGGCGCGAGCGGCCCGAAGCTCTTTTTGTACGGGTTCGCCTTCCCGGTGAGCGTCGCCGCGAGGAGCGTCCGTCCGTGGAAGCCGTTCTCGAACGCGAGGACACCCGGCTTCCCGGTATACGCACGAGAGATTTTCACCGCGTTCTCGACCGCTTCCGCGCCCGAGTTCACGAGGAAGGATTTTTTGTCGAAATCACCCGGCACGATCTCGTTCAATTTCTCGGCAAGCTCCAAATACGGTTCGTATTGCGTGGCGTAATAACAAGTATGGAGGAGTTTGTCCGCCTGATTTTTGACCGCCTCGACGACCTTCGGGTGATTGTGTCCGGCGTTGAGAACGCCGATGCCGCCGCCGAAGTCTATGAGTGTGTTCCCGTCCACGTCGGTGACGAGGGCGCCGTTCGCCTCGGCGGCCCACACGGGGACCGCCGTCCCGAGACCATCGCTCACGGCCTTCTCCCTCCTTTTTTGGAGGGCGAGGCTCTTCGGCCCCGGAATCTCGGTTTTTATGCGCGTTGATTTGAGCATATGCCGCTCCTTCTCTTCGATATTCGTCCCGGAGTATAGCCGGATTCACGACGAGGCTGTGTGGCGGTTTCGTGAAATCGCTTCGCTCTGAAACCGTGAAGTCGTGAGACGCTCCGCTCCTTCGGCTCCGCCTTCGTCGCTCCGCTTCGCTTCGGGAGTTCGAGAATACGACCTCACGAAGCGAGCGTGAGCGAGCGATCTCACGCTCTCACGACCTCACGATGCCGCCGCCGAATGATGAACCATTCACCCGGACTCGGTATGAGTTCGTATTTCTCGATTTCACGAAGCGAGCGACGGCGAGCGTCCTCACGATTTCACGACCTCACGAAAGTTCATCCATCGTACTCCGGCACGTCCATACGAAGCAAGAAAATTATCCCGATCACAGTCCACGCCCCGACGATGACCCACTCCGGCAAGCCGAGTCCGGCGGGCATCCCCGGCAAATATTGAATCCCGATGCCGACGCTCAAAACGACGGCGATGATGCCGATGACCGGCCCACGCCCCGCCCGGAACGGCCTCTCCATCCCCGGCTCGTTCCGCCGAAGAAAGAGAAACGAAAGCGCGACAAGGAAATACGCCACCACGATCCCGAGTCCGCCCGCATTCACGAGCCACCCGAGCGCGCTGTCGCCGAAGAACGGCGCGACCACCGAAAGCCCCCCGATGAGGAGGATCGCGTTCGAGGGCGTTTTGTATCTCGGGTGGAGCCGCCCGAGCCACGCCGGGAGCATCCCCGACTCGGCCATCGCATAGAAAATGCGGCTCCCACCGACCATGAAACTATTCCAACTCGTCATGATCCCCGCCACCCCGCCGAGGATGAGGACGTTCGAGAAGAACGCGCTCCCGAAGAGATTTCCCATCGCGTCGGCGGTCGCGAGGCTCGTGCTTTCGAGTTCCGGCTGGCTCATCCCCGCCGCCACGCCCACGATGATGAGGATGTACCACGCCGCCGCCATGATGACGGAGAGGATGAGGATCGCCCCGATCTGGCGGTACGGCAAATTTATCTCCTCCGCCGACTGCGGAATCACATCGAAGCCGACGAAAAGGAACGGCGTCGCGATCACGACCGCGAGTATCCCCGCCACACTCACCGAAAAACTCCCCGCGAAGAGCGGCTGGAAATTCGCCGCCTCGCCCCCGAAGAAGATGCCGAAAACGAGGAGCGCGCCCACGCCGAGAAGAAAAAGAACCGCGATAATTTGAAAGATGGCCGAAGGCCGGATGCCGAAATAATTCAAAGCGGTGATCGCCACCGCCCCGACCACCCCGATCGCCACCCAACTCAAATACACGTCATATTCGGCGACCGTCCATATAAGCCCGACCTTGAAATCCGGCAAAATATATTCGAGGGTCGTCGGGAGGGCGACGGCCTCGAACGCGACGACCGAGACGTACCCGAGCGCGATGCCCCACGAAGCGACGAACGCCCCCTTCGCTCCGATCGCCCGCCACGCATAGTGATGCTCGCCACCGACCCTCGGCATCGCCGAGACGAGTTCCGAGTACGTGAGGCCGACGAAGACGACGAGCGTCCCGCCGATGACGAAGGCGAGGATCGCCCCGAGAACCCCGGCGTCGAGGAGCCACGACCCGGTGAGAACGACCCACCCGAAGCCGATCATCGCCCCGAAAGCGAGCGCGAGAACATCCCCCCTCCCAAGCACCCGGACGAAACTCTCGCCGCCACCATTCCGTTCGCTCATACCCTCTCCCCCGTTTCCGAATTACTTCCCGCGACCCTTCTTTGCCACGCCGCCGCATCCCCCCTCGAAGATGGACGGGTGAAGAGACTCACGACCACGAACACGACGAGGCTCGTTATGAGTCCGACGTAAATCGGGGAGTTCGCGAGGAGTCCGTCCCGGATCATAAGCCCGACAACGACGACGCTGCTCGCGAGCATGGAAGCCAATGCGCCCGCGCTCGTGGCTCGCCGCCAGAAAAGCGCGCCGACTATCGGGATGAAGAGCGCGCCCGTGAGAAGGTTGTACGCGACCGTCAGCCCGCCGACCACATCGTTCACGGCGAGCGATATGACGAGGACGACCACACCCACGATGAGTGTGAAAAATCGGCTCGTGCCGAGGGTGTCCGACGGCGAGCCTCGCCTTCGGACGAACCCGGCGTATACGTCGTTGGCGAGGATGGTGGACGAGGCGAGGAGGCCCGCGCTCGCGGTGGACATCACGGCGGCGAGCGCGGCGGCGATGACGAGTCCGAGAATCCCCGCCGGAAGAACCGCTCCCGCGACCTCGGCGAAGGCGTTGTCCGGGGTTTCGAGGTTCGGGAGAAGGACTCTCGCGGCGGTGCCGATCAAAGCTCCGGCCACGGCGTACGCGAGGCAATATACGCCCGCCACCACGCCGCCCCATCTCGCCACGCCGGGGCTTCGGGCGGTGAAGACCCGTTGCCAAATATCTTGCCCAATCATGAGTCCGAGGAAATAAAGGAGGAAGTACGCGAAGATCGTCCCTCCGCCGATGGACGTGAGATCGAAGTACGAAGCCGGGAGCGACTCGCTCATCCCGGAGAACCCTCCGGCACGGATGATCGCGAGCGGAAGAAGCGCGAGGAATATTCCGGCGGTCATCACGCAAAACTGGAGGAAGTCGGTGAGCGTGATCGACCACATCCCACCCGCCACCGAATACGCCACGACCACGCCGCCCGCGATGAGGATGGCGATGGTTTGTGGCACTCCGAGAACCACATTGAAAACCGTTCCGATGGCAATGGTCGAGGTGACGGCGATCATGAGCGCGTACGACGCGGCCACGATCCCACCGATGAGCTTCGACGAATCGCCGTACCGGAGGCCGAGCATCTCCGAGACGGTGAAAACCCCAAGACGCGAGAGCCGGGTCGAAAGCAAAATTCCGAGGGCGATGATACCGAGGCCGATCATGAACACGAGCCACATGCCGGAGATCCCAAACTGGTATCCGAGGCTCACGCTCCCGATGGTCGAGGCTCCCCCGAGGACGACCGCACTCAAAGTCCCGACGAACATGAGCGGCCCGAGCCGTCGTCCGGCGACGAGATAATCCTCCGCGCTGCGAGCCTTCCGAAGCCCGATATATCCAGCCCCGATCATGGCCGCGAAATACGCCCCGATCACCACATAGTCAAGAACGCTCCCCATAAATTCCCCCACTCTCCGCGCCGATACGAACTTCCGTCCCGGTCGTCATCTCCCCGGATCGCCACCTATTTTCCTGAAATCCCCCCGCGTTTTCTAGCCAGCGCGACGAGCGAAAGGAAATCGTGGGCGATGTTCGCCGCGAGAAGAGCCGTTATTTGCGCCAGATCATAAGCCGGATAAACCTCCACCACGTCGAAGCCGACGATGTGGAGGCCCGCGAGAGAACGGGCGAATTGTTGCGACTCCCAACTCGAAAAACCACCGACCTCCGGCGTCCCCGTGCCGGGTGCGAACGCCGGGTCAACGAAGTCAATGTCGAAGGAGACGTACGTTTTCGCCTCCCCGACTCGCTCATGAATTCGCCGGGTGGTCGCTTCGATGCCGAGCTTCCGAACGTCGTCGGTGGTGAGGAGTTCGAAGCCCATCTCCTTCGCGTCGTCCCAATCGCGTTCGTCGTATATGGAGCCGCGCATCCCGACTTGTATGGAGCGTTCGACATCGAGAAGCCCCTCTTCGACGGCCCTCCGAAACGGTGTCCCGTGCGTGTGCTTCTCGCCGAAATACGAGTCCCACGTGTCGGGGTGCGAGTCGAATTGGACGAGGGCGAGCGGGCCGTGCCTCTTCGCGGCGGCGCGGAGTTCCGGGAGGGCGATGGAATGATCGCCGCCGAGGACGATCGGGACGACATCGGCTTCGTATATCGGACGAAGCCCTTCCTCGATCCACTCATAACTCGACTCGATATACCCCGGAACCACCGGGACATCCCCATAATCTATGGCGGATACATGGTCGAAAATAGTCACCCCGAGGCCGGAATTATGCCGCCGAAGAAGGTGCGACGCGCTCCGGATCCCCTCCGGCCCGAACCTCGCCCCCGCCCGGAACGTCGCCCCCGTATCGAAAGGCGCCCCGACGATGGCGACATTGGCATTTTCGAGGTCACGGTTGTGGGGAAGCCGCATAAAAGTCCGCACATCCGAAAAGCGCGGCGTGGCGAATGAGTCGGCGGGTTCGTATCGAGTCAAATGTCCTCCTTCGTCGGATCGCTTCACCTTCGGCTACGCGACGGTTATTGGTTACGGGTTATTGGTTGTTGGTTTCTGTTTTTGCCAATAACCAATAACCACAAACCAATAACCGCGAGCGAAGCGAGCTATTTCGTGTACGGAAGCCCGTGCGCCTCCGCGACGGGTTCGGAGAGAAGCTCGCCACGGAGCGTCGAGAGTCCTTTCGCCAAAGCCGCGTCCCTCTTCGCCGCGCCTTCGATTCCCTCGTCGGCGATCCTCATGAGGTATGGGAGCGTGACGCTCGTGAGGGCGAGCGTGGATGTCCTCGCGACGGCTCCGGGGATGTTCGCCACGCAATAATGGACGACCCCCTCTTCGACGTATGTCGGGTCGGAGTGGGTCGTGGCTCGGGCGGTCTCGATGCACCCGCCTTGATCAATGGCGACGTCCACCGCCACCGAACCGTCCCGCATCGAGGCGATCATCTCCCGGCTCACGAGCTTCGGAGCCTTCGCCCCGTGGACGAGGACGGCTCCGATGACGACATCGCTTTCCGCGACGTATGCGGCCATTCTCGCCCGGTTCGGGATCACGAGATCCACACGTCCGCCGAAGATGTCCGAGAGGTACGCGAGGCGCCTCGGGTTTATGTCGAGGACGCGGACGATGGCCCGCATCCCGACCGCGATCTTCGCGGCCTCGAGTCCGACGACCCCGCCACCGACGATCGTGACCCTCGCCGCCGGAGTTCCGGGAACGCCCCCGAGAAGAAGTCCCGCCCCGCCTTGCGGGCTTTCGAGGCAATGGGCGGCGGCTTGCGTCGCCATGCGTCCGGCGACCTCGCTCATCGGGGTGAGGAGCGGGAGCGAGCCGTCATCCGTTTCGACGGTCTCGTATGCGATGGAGTCAATTTTGCGATCCATCAAAAACTCGGTTTGCCTTTTGTCCGCGGCGAGGTGGAGGTATGTGAAGAGTTTGTGGCCCTCTTTGAAAAGGTCGTATTCCTCGGGGACGGGTTCTTTGACTTTGACTATGAGTTCGGCTTCGTCGAAGACATCTTTGGCGGATGCGGCCATCTTCGCCCCGGCACTTTCGTATTCGGCGTCGGTGAAGCCCGCGATGCGTCCGGCTCCGGTTTCGACGACGACCTCATGCCCATGATGCACGAGTTCGGCGACATCGTCGGGCTGCATCGAGACGCGGCCCTCTTTGTCTTTTATTTCTTTCGGGACTCCGACCTTCGCGGCCATATATTCCTCCTTGAGCTACGACGACACCCCCACCTTATAACAGTCGCGGGCGTTACAGTAAACATTCAAGGCTTCTATACCATGCCGCGTATGAGCGGTTATACTGATTTCTTCGACAGGTCGGGTTTGAATTAGATTTTTATTCATGGAGAGAGCTTGGCGACGAGAGAAGGCTCCGTAGGTTTTTCGATTGGCGAAGTCTCACAGGCCATCGGATTGGCTCCCCAGACTTTGCGGCTTTGGGAGCGTGAACAACTCATAAAACCCCGGAGATCTAGCCGAGGATACCGCGTCTATTCCGAGTCCGACGTCGAAAGATTACGGAAGACGAAGAACCTCCGAAAGTCCGAGGGGCTCAATTTCGCCGCCATCCGGAAAGCCCTCGGCCCACCCCCCGACAACGGCGACGAGCCGGAGAGTTCGACCGAAGAGAACCCGGATTCGTCCCCCGGCGAACGGCTCCGGCGACTCCGGCTGAAATCCCGCAAAACCCTCAAAGAAGTCTCCGAGGCGACGGGGCTTTCCATCTCGTTCATCTCGGCTTTGGAGCGCGGCGGCTCGGGCGCTTCGGTCTCCTCGCTCCGGCTCCTCGCCGAGGTTTACGGGCTGACTATGCGCGAGTTCTTCGGAGCCGACCTCGACCAGAAAGAGCCTCTCGTCCGCGAGTCCGAACGCCCCGTCATGCGGTGGGACAATGGCGTCCGCTTCGAGGAGATGACGACCGGGGAGAAGGTCATGGATCCCTCATACATAAAAGTCCCGTCCGGCGCGGGGAGCGAAGGTTTTTATTCCCACGAAGGCGAGGAATTCATATTCATCGTCTCCGGCACCCTCCACGTCGAACTCCGGGATCAAGGAACCCACATCGTCGGCCCCGGCGACACTCTCTATTTTTATTCCACTACCCTACACCGATGGTGGGCCGAGAATGGCCCCGTCGAAGCGATTTACGTGAACACCCCACCGACGTTTTGAGGGCGCCTTCGGCTCGCACGCGCTTCGCTCATCAGCGTTTCAGTTTTTTGGTGGATGGCGGGGTTTTTGTATGATTGACTCGCTTTGAAGATGCCTTCCCACATTTCGCTCGATTCCCTCCTCTCCGTTCCGGGGCTTTCTTCTCCGATCGTCTCGCCGGACGGGGAGTGGGTCGTGTGGAGCTTTTCGCGCGTCGGCCCCGCCACCGATGTTTTCGTCGCTCGAACCGACGGAAGCGTTTCGCCCATCCGCCTCACGGAGACACCGGACGACACGTATCCGGTTTCGTGGACGCCGGGCGGGGAGGCTCTCATCGTCGAGGAAGACGATGGCGGGGATGAAAGAGTGCGACTTTTTCTCGTTCGGCTCGATGCTCCGGGGCGTATGGAGCCGCTCACGGAGTCGAACCCGGAATATTTTTTGCGGGGCGGGCAGCTTCATCCGAATGGGCGGTGGCTCGTTTATGGGGCGAACTATGATTTCGAGGCGGGCGAAGAGATCGAGGCATTCCGCGTCATCCGCCACGACCTCGAAACCGGAGAGCGGAAAGTCCTCGCCAAGCCGGAGCGGGGCAACTTCCGCGCCCCGGAGATGAACGCCCCCGGCGACCTCGCCATCCACCACCGGAGCGACCTCGACCCGTCGGGTTTGCAAGTTTGGCTCGTGGATATCGAAGGCTCTTTCGAGCGTGAGATCTTGAATTTCGGCCCGAAGGCGAAAGTCCGCGCCTCGTGGTTCCCGGACGGAAGGCGGATAGTTTTCGTCGCCGAGGCCGTCGCCGAAACCGTCGGCTCGCACCGGAGGCTCGGCGTGTGGGAGGACGGAGAAATAAAGTGGCTCGTCGCCGACCCGGGCCGGAACGTCGAATACGCCTTCGTCCCTCCGAACGGCGAACCGGAAGGCGGCCCGGTCGTCGCCGTCGAAGTCGAGCGGGCGAGGGAAAGGGCGGCTCTCCTCGACCCGGATTCCGGCGAAGAAGCCCATCCGCCCGAGGTTGAAGGTGGCTTCACGCCGCTCTCGCGCGCCGGCGGCGGGTGGCTCGGCCTCCGGTACGGCTCCCGAAATCCCTCGGACATCGTTTTCGTTTCGGACGACGGGAGGGAGTCGAGCGTCACGGGGCTGTGGGAACATACCGACCTCGACCCCGAGAGGCTCGCACGCGCCGAGGATTTCGTGTGGAACTCGGACGACGGCCTCGAGATTCAAGGATGGCTTTATCGGGCGGAAGAGAGCATCGGAAGCATTGTTCTCGTTCATGGCGGGCCGACGGCTCACAGCGAGGATCGCTTCGTGGCGGACGCGCAATATTTCGTCTCGCGTGGCTTCGATGTGCTTCGTCCGAATTATCGGGGGAGCACCGGGTTCGGGCTGGAATTTCAGGAAAAGATAAAAGAGGACGGGTGGGGAGGGAGCGAGCAAACCGACATAAAAAGCGGCGTGGAGGCGATGATCGAAGCCGGAATCGCGAGGCCCGGCAAAGTCGGAATCACCGGCACGTCGTATGGCGGATACTCGGCGTGGCATGCGATCACGAATTATCCGACGGAGCTTTTCTCGGCCTCGGCCCCGATATGCGGCATGACCGATCTCATCGCCGACTATGAGACGACCCGCCCCGACCTCCGCCCGTACTCCGAGGAGATGATGGGCGGAACGCCGGAGACGGTTCCCGAAAAATACCGAGAACGCTCGCCGATACACTTCGTCGAGAACGTTCGAGGCCGCCTCCTCATCATTCAAGGAATGCGCGACCCGAACGTGACCCCCGAAAACGTCCGGCTCGCGAGGGAAAGGCTCGACCACTTTTCGGTTCCATACGAAATCCTCGCGTTCGAGGGCGAAGGGCATGGCATCGTCCGCCCCGAGAACCAGAGAACACTTTACAAACGGCTGGCGGATTTCTTCGAGGGGGCTTTCCACGCGCCACACAACGCACGCGGAACTTCTTGACCGCCTTACAATAAACGTGCAACAATAGTGCAAAGTTGGGAATGCGACTATCTCGGTTCGGAGGACGTTTTCATGGATGTCATGAGAGGTTTGGGGGAGTCGGGCGAGCCGACGAGCCTCCCCGGCGTGGATAATTTGATGCTCCATTTCACGCCGTACGCGGAGGATTGGTCGAAGCTCCCGGTCATCGTCTCGGGGGATGGATGCCACATCACCGACGACCGCGGAAACACGTACATTGACGGCCTCGCCGGACTTTTCACCACGCAAGTCGGACACGGGCGGAGTGAGCTTGCCGAGGTCGCGGCGACACAAATGAAAGAACTCGGCTTCTTCCCGAACTGGAGTTTCCAGCATCCGAGGAGCCTCGAACTCGCCCATAAAATCGCCGAGATCTCACCCGGAGATTTGAACTCCACCTTCTTCGTCTCCTCCGGCTCAGAGGCGGTCGAGTCGGTCATTAAATTGGCGCGGCAATTCCACAAAGCGAACGGCGAGGCCGAGCGGTACAAAATAATATCGCGGAAGATCGCGTACCACGGAACCACAATGGGCGCGCTCTCCGTCACCGGGCTTCCGACTTTCAAAGCTCCGTTCGAGCCGCTTCCGGCGGGATTCCACCACGTGTCGAACACGCAACAAGATCCCGAAGGCGCGGCGGATGCCATCGAGGAAGCCATCGAGTTTGCAAGCCCCGAAACCGTCGCCGCCGTCATCATCGAACCCGTCCAAAACGCCGGGGGGTGTTTGGTTCCCCCTCCGGATTACTGGAAAAAGGTGCGCGAGATATGCGATCGGCACGGTGTGCTTCTCGTCTCCGACGCGGTGATATGCGCGTTCGGGCGGCTCGGCGAATGGTTCGGCATCGAACGCTTCGATGTCGTCCCGGACATGACGACCTTCGCGAAGGGCGTGACGAGCGGGTATCTCCCGATGGGCGGTGTGGTCGTCAACGACAAGATTTCGTCCACTTTGAAAGCGCATGCTCCGATGTTCGCGCACGGCTCGACGTTCGGGGGGCATCCGGTGTCGAGCGCGGTCGCGTTGGAAAACATTGCGATAATTGAGCGGGAAAAGCTCCTCCAAAACGTCCACGATCTCGAAGGCCATTTCGGCGAAGAATTGAACCGGGTCGCCGAGAATCATCCCATCGTCAAAGAAGTCCGCGGCATGGGCTTTTTCTGGGCGGTCGAGGTGACACCGGAGCGTGCCGACGGGACACCGCTCGACGAGGACGAGTACCAGAAATATTTCAAGGGCGTCTTGTCGCGCAAGCTCATGGAGGGCGGGCTTGTCTGCCGCTTCGACGACAAGGACGAACCCGTCATACAATTCTCGCCCGCCTTGATTTCGGACAGGGAAATCCTCTCGAAGATCGCCGACATCACCGACTCGGCCATCACCGAACTCGAAAAGCAACTCGGATACCGGGGCTGAAAAAACGATGCCGAACCCGATGGAACCCCGCCGCATTCGGAACCCGGTTGGCAGCTTCGCATCTTTGTCTGTGCGGGAGCGGGGAGTCGGGAAGGATGAATATCTCCCCCGCCGCAGCGGGCGACGGAGCCATTCGCCCGGATTCCCCACCATTCGCCCGGCAAATAATCTCCATGTCGGCGGACGGGACGCGAGCCGGAGACGGTTCGGCACCATTTGCCGCTCGCCCGCTTCTCCGCAGAGACGCTCCGACGGAGCTTCTTTCGGATGCGAAGCCACTCGTCCGGGCGCGCGGCTCGGAGGATGCGGCTTCGGGAGTCCATATTCGGCGTCGCGGCGAAGACTCTCCGTTTCGGGGGGAGTGGCGCATGGGAGAACGCGAAGCGGAGATCGGGTGATTCCGACATGAGAAACGACGCTTCCATCGCCGCCGACTTCGGTGTCGTGGTCGTCGGAGCCGGACTCTCCGGCCTCACGGCGGCCCGCGAACTCGACAAAGAGGGATTTTCCGTCGTCGTCCTCGAAGCCCGAGACCGCCCCGGCGGACGCACCCACGCCATCGAAGTCGAGGGGGTCGCGCTCGACCTCGGCGGAGAATGGGTGGACGAGGCGCACGCTTCGATGCGGAAGCTCGTCTCCGAACTCGACGGCGTGGAACTCGTCCCGGCGGGCGAAGGAAAAAAGAACGGTCGGTGGCGCATCTCCGGCGAGACGGCGGACTCAATGCCCCTCTCCGACCGGGACGCGAAAGTATACGGACGCATGGAAGATGCGCTCGTCGAAATGTCGGCGGGCAAAGACCCGCGGACGCACCACGAACACGTCCCGGAAGACGACATGAGCATCGAGGCGTGGCTCCGGAGCGAGGGAATGAGCGAGGCCGGAAGGCACGTCGTCGGCACGCTCGTCTCGGACTGCGGCTCGACCGTCCCGATGCGCCGGATGTCCTTTTATTCGTACGCGAACAAAGTCGCCAGCCGGGGCGGGCCGGGGAAAGGCAACGAGTTCCGCGTCCTCGGCGGCGCGGGGAGCGTCGCGAAGAAAGTCGCCGAGGAACTCGGGGATGCCGTCCGATATTCCTCGCCCGTGAGCGACGTCCGGCATAACGCGAACGGCGCGACGGTTCGCTTTCTCACGGAGGATGGCCCCGGCGAGGTTCGGGCGAAAAAGGTCATTATGGCGATTCCGTTCACGTGTTATCCGGGGATACGTTTCGACCCCGAGCCGCCGGATGTTTTCCGGCGCATGTTCGAGGGCGCGACGTATGGCGTGGTTCGGAAGATGCACTTCATCTTCGACGAGAAGATGGCTCCGCCGTTCACGCTCACCGACACGCGGCTCGGATATTGTGGCGCGTCGCAGTCATCCGGCGAACATTCCGGCGTCGTCTCGTTCGTCGGCGGGGAGGCTCTTTTGCCGGAGCTTGGATTTTCAGAGGAAGAGAGAAAGCGTCGTGGCGTGGAGACATTGCGGGAACTTTACGATGTTCCGGAGCCGATCTCCGTCATAGAAAAAGTATGGGCGCACGATCATTGGACGCGGGGGAGTTATATGATCATGGCTCCCGGAGACGTGGCGAGATTCGGCGGATATATGGGACAATGCTTCGGGAACGTGCATCTCGCGGGGGCCGAGGGGGTCTCCGTCGCGCCGAGCTTCATGAACAGCGCGGTCGAATCGGGGATGCGGGCGGCGGAGAGGGTCGCGGAGAGCATCTCGAACAACCGAGGGAGAATCGCCGGATAGGGAAACAAAGCGAGGGACGGGGAACCGGGAGAGGCTGGGAAGCGTCGGGGAAGAATTCAGAGAGCGAAGAAGTGGGATGGCTCCGCGGCAGTCCGTGGCGGCTTGGGATGGTCGAAGATGCGCGAAACGCACCGGACCGCATACCGATAATGCGAAGATAAGCGCAAAACAGGGGGAAAGAGGAAAAGGGAATGGAAGAATACACGAAGCAAATCCCGAAAACCGAAGCGAAGCCGGACACGAAACCCGCCGTGGAATTGTCCGGCGTGTCGAAACGCTTCGGCGACTTCACGGCGGTGGACAACCTCGACCTCGGCATCCGGGAAGGCGAGTTCTTCTCGCTCCTCGGGCCGTCGGGATGCGGCAAAACGACGACGCTGCGTATGATCGCCGGCTTCGAAGACCCGACGGAAGGCACCCTCTCCGTCGCCGGGGAAGAGATGCTCGGAGTCCCGCCGTACCGCCGCCCCGTGAACACCGTCTTCCAGTCATACGCCCTCTTCCCCCACCTCGACGTCGCCGAAAACGTCGCCTTCGGACTGAAAAGGTCGAAGGTCCCGAAAGCCGAGATCGGCAAAAGAGTCTCCGAGGCGTGCGAGATGGTTCAACTTTCCGGCTTCGAGAAAAGGAAACCGTCGTACCTCTCCGGCGGTCAGCAGCAAAGGGTCGCATTGGCGCGAGCTTTGGTGAACCGTCCGAAGGTGCTTCTCCTCGACGAGCCGCTCGGGGCGCTCGATCTCAAACTTCGCAAAGAGATGCAGATCGAGTTGAAAAATTTGCAGCATTCGCTCGGCATCACGTTCGTGTACGTGACACACGATCAAGAGGAAGCCCTCACCATGAGCGACCGCATCGCGGTCATGGACGACGGGAGAGTCCGCCAAATAGCCGACCCGGCCACGCTTTACGAGCTTCCCGCCGACCGCTTCGTGGCGGGCTTCATCGGCGAGACGAACACGTTCTCCGGCGAGGTCGTGGACACGGCGAAGAACCGGGCGATCATCCACACCGAAAGCGGGCTCGACATCGAAGCCTTCGTCCCGGACGGCCGCGAAGTCTCGAAGGGCGATGAGGCCCACGCCGCCGTCCGCCCCGAGAAAGTCCGGCTCGGAGGCGATGGCGACAACGTTGTTTCCGGGACACTCCGGGATGTCGTGTATCTCGGGTCGAGCACACAATACATCGTGGAGATCGGGGGCGGAGAATGCATCTCACTCGTCCGCCAAAACACCCGCGACGCAAGCGGCGAGAAAGAGGGCGACGAAATCACCGTCGCATGGGACGCGGAAAACTGCCTGATTTTGGGAGGCTGAAAATGGCGAAGAGAATTTCACGCGGGAGGTTTTTGAAGACCATCGGAGCGGGAGCCGCCCTCGGCTCGACGCTCTCCATCCTCTCATGCTCCGTGAACACCTCGCCCCAAAGCGGGGGCGATGGGGGAAACGGTGGAAACGGCGGGAACGGGGGCGGAGGGAACAGCCTCAATCTTTACAACTGGTCGGATTATGTCTCCCCGGACGAGACGCTCCCCGGCTTCGAGGAGGAGACTGGCATACGGATCACGCAGGATTTCTATGCCTCGAACGAGGAGCTTCTCGCCCGCCTCCAAAGCGGGGCGGCGGGATACGACATCATCGTCCCGAGCGACTACATGGTCGCCATCATGCAAAAAAGCGACGTTTTGCAGGAACTCGACTTCGAGCAAATACCGAACTTCGAGAACGTCGGCCCGGATTTCCGCGGCCTCTCATACGACCCGGAGAATAATTTCAGCGTCCCGTATCAGTGGGGGACGACGGGGCTTCTTTACAACCGCGCCGAGGTCGGAGAAATAACGTCGTGGGAGGCCATCTTCGACCCCGGGTTCGAAGGGCAAATCGCCATGATCGACGATGTGCGCGAAACCCTCGGAGCCGCCCTCATATCCCTCGGATACTCCATAAACTCGACCGACGAGGCCGAACTCGAAGAGGCGCAAAGCCTTCTCGTCGAGCAAAAGCCGCGAGTCCGGGGGTACTTCGACTCGACGGAAATAACCCCACTCGTGGTGAACGGCGACATCCTCATCGGCCACGTCTTCTCGGGCGACGGGATGACCCCGACGATGGACAACGAGGATCTCGCGTACATCATCCCCGAGCCGGGCGCGACGCGGTGGACGGACAATATGTGCATCCCGAACGGAGCCGAAAACGTCGAGGGCGCGCACCAATTCATAAACTACATCCTCGCCGCCGGACCGGGGGCCGCATTGACGAACTATACATACTATGGAACCCCGAACGAAGCCGCCCTCCCCGACATAGACGAAGTCCTCACGGACATCCCCGAATACGACCCCTCCGACGAAGTCTTC
>JACDAJ010000016.1 GCA_013695475.1 Rubrobacter sp.
CCGAAGCGGTGGGGGCGCTGGCCGGATCTCCGAGCATAAGCTCCACACGGCGCCGGTTCACCCCCTCGGGATCCCAGTTCGACTCCGTAAGGAACCATTGCAGGCTCTGGGCCTCCTTGCGCTGGGCGCCGGCCACCGGCTCTGTGTTCGCCAGGGCAGTAAGCGTCTTGTTGCGCTCCTCGGGCAGCAGCAACCCTTCGAGACAGCGGCGAAACCCCTCGCGCTGGGCGCGGTTGGCGAAGAGGTCATCGAAGCGGGCGGCGTAGTCTTCCAAAGGGCCGGGAGCGGACTCTACGGATACTCTTTTGGTCATGGCGGCATCTCCTCCTTGCCGTCATTGGAGCACGACCTCGACCCTGTTGCAACAAACTACCGTTAGGCGATATTGTTTTGAAAGACAAGGAAAGGGTTCAGCCTCGGGCTGGACGGCTTGACTTACTCTTGCAGGATGCGGAATCCTATCAACGGTACGAAGTCGAAATACAATTGGGTAAGACTGACGAAGCACATATAATTCGCACCATCGAGTATTGGGATATAGAGCGTAAACGCTATCCTCAGTATGAGCATACTGCGGTGATTGTTGCGGAAGATATAACTAGTAGATTTCTCAATGTAATTAACTTGTTTAATGGAGCAGTGCCACTCATCGCCATACAGATGAACGCTTTAAAGATAGAAGACAAGATTTCGCTTTTTTGTGCGACTGTGCTAAACGAAATGCCGCTTGGTTATGTTGATGAAGACGAAGAGACGCAGGAAGTTACCGACCGCAGTTATTGGGAGAATCGCGATGATACTAAAAACACCCTGCCAATGGCGGACGAAATACTCTCAATTCTTCAAGCATGGGATCCTCAACTAAACTATAAATATAATAAGAGTTACATCGTCCCAGAAAAGAACGGGAGAACTCAAAATTTCGTCATGGTGGTGCCTCAGAAGAAAAGGCTCCAACTGCGACCGAGGCTTGAAAGATCCCAAGAACTAGAATCAGAAGCGGATAGCACCGATTTGGACTTAACTTACGATGCGAAAGCTGGACGTTACTTGGTGAGACTTGCTAAGGGGGATATCAAGAGACACGAGATTCTGTTGAATAATTTACTTGAACAAGCAATCGATGTGTCAAATATATAAAACCCTACTTCGACCATGAAACGTATGTTAGCTCCCCGGCAGACACGTTCTTATTAGTTGATCACTTCTAAAGAAACTCCATGTTCTCTAGCCCGACCCCTATAATGTCCCCTCAAGGGAAAGAAGAAAGCTGCCGGGAGGAGACGCCCATGGTACTCAAGGACGAGGTTTTGGATCGGGTGGTCGAGCGCGTCCGAAAGCATTTGCCCGAGAGCCAGGCTCCACAGGTCGAGGAGTTCGTGAACCAATATTACGGCTGGGTCTCTCCCCACGACCTCGCCGAACGCTCCCCCGTGGATATTTACGGTGCCGCCGTCGCCCACTGGAACTTCATCCAGAAACGGGAGCCGGAAACCGAGAAGGTCTTCATATACAACCCGAACCACTCCGACCACGGCTGGCAATCCACCCACACCGTCATAGAAATAGTGAACGACGACATGCCGTTCCTCGTGGATTCGGTGGGCATGGCGATCAGCGGACTCGGACACGGCATCCACCTCATGTTCCATCCCATCGTCAAGGTGAGGCGCGACGGCGAGGGGAACCTTCTCGAACTCCTTCCGTCCGATTCGGAGGCCGAGGGGGCGATATCGGAGTCCGTGATGCACGTGGAGATAGATCAAAGAACCGAGCCGGAAGTCCTCGAAGAACTCCGCGAAAACCTCACCCGGACATTGCGCGAAGTCCGAGTCGCCGTCGAGGATTGGCGGGGGATGCGCTCCGAGGCCGAGGACATCATCTCGAAGCTCGAAGAAAACCCTCCCGCCGCCGTGGACAGCGAAGAGGTCGAGGAGACGATCTCCTTTCTCCGGTGGCTCGAAGAGAACCACTTCACGTTCACCGGATACCGCGAATACAACCTCGAAAAGGAGGGCGGCGAGGACGTTTTGAAAACCGCCCCCGGCTCCGGCCTCGGCATACTCCGCGACAAAGGCGAAGCCCCCATCTCCCACAGCTTCGCCGAACTCCCGCCCGACGTGAGAAGGCTCGCCCGCGAGCCACACCTTCTCAATCTCACAAAGGCGAACTCGAAGTCGCGGGTGCATCGTCCGGCGTATTTAGATTATGTCGGCGTGAAGACCTTCGACGAGAACGGCGAGGTCGTCGGGGAGAGGCGGTTCCTCGGGTTATATACGTCGTCGGCGTATTCGATGAAGCCGACGGAGATGCCGCTCGTGGCGGGGAAAATTCGGAACATCATGGAGAGGTCGGGGTTTCCGCCTTCGAGCCACTATGAGAAGGCTCTCGTGGAGATCATCGAGACGTACCCCCGAGATCAACTCATCCAAACTCCCGAGAATGAGCTTTATACGATGGCGATGGGGATTCTCCAACTTCAGGAACGCCAGCAAGTCCGCCTCTTCGTCCGGCGCGACACGTATGGGCGGTTCCTTTCGTGCCTCGTTTATGTGCCGCGCGACCACTACGACACCGAGACGAGAAAGCGCATCCACGACGTTTTGATAAAGGAGTTCGACGGGGAGAGCGAGGACTTCTCGGTGCGCCTCTCGGAGTCGGTTTTGGCGAGGCTCCACTTCATTATTTACACCGATCCATCGAAGGTGATGGACTATGACGTGGCGGAGATCGAAGCGAGGATCTCCGACGCGACCCGCACGTGGACGGACAATCTCCACCACGTCCTCATCGAAGGGTGCGGCGAGGACGACGGCACGACCCTCTTCCACCGGTACCGCGACGCTTTCCCGGCGGGCTACCAAGACGAGTACCTCGCCCGCCGCGCCGTCCCCGACATTCAACGCCTCAAAGGTCTCGACACCGAGGAAGATATCGGGATGAGCCTTTACCACCAACTCGAGGAGCCCCAGAATTTCCTCCGCTTCAAACTGTTTCGGAAGGACAAAATCGTCTCGCTCTCCGAAGCCCTCCCGCTCCTCGAAAACATGGGGGTTCGGGTCGCGGACGAGTTGGGGCCGTATGAGATCCGGACCGGAGGCGATGAGCTTTTCTGGATCCACGACTTCGGACTGAAAGCCGAACGCGAACTCCAAACTTCGCAAGTCAAGGATATTTTTCAGGACACCTTCCAACGGCTGTGGAACGAGGAGATCGAGAACGACGCTTTCAACCGTCTCGTACTGAAAGCGGGCCTCGACTGGCGCGAGATTTCCATGCTCCGCGCATGTTGCAAATACCTCCGCCAGACGAATCTGACTTTCTCCCAAAACTACATGGAGCGCACCCTCGACTCGAGCCCGGGCATCGCCGGAATGCTCGTCGAACTCTTCACCGCCCGCTTCGACCCGAGGCGAAACGCGAACGCCGAAGAAGAAACCGAGAGGATAGTCGCGGGCATCGAGGAGGCTCTCGATTCGGTGACGAGCCTCGATGAAGACCGCATAATCCACAGCTTCATGAACGTGATCCTCGCAACCACCCGCACGAATTTCTACCAGCGCGACACCGGAACCGGAGACTTCAAAGAATACATCTCGTTCAAACTGGAGCCGGGAAAATTGCCGGAGCTTCCGCTCCCGAAGCCGATGTTCGAGATCTTCGTATATTCCCCGCGCATGGAGGGCGTGCATCTCCGGGGCGGCGAGGTCGCCCGAGGCGGCATCCGGTGGTCCGACCGCCGCGAGGATTTCCGGACCGAAGTCCTCGGCCTCATGAAGGCCCAAATGGTGAAGAACGCCGTCATCGTCCCAGTCGGCGCGAAGGGCGGCTTCGTCGTCAAAAAACTCCCCACGGGAGGCGACCGCGAGGCCGTCCAAAACGAGGTCGTCCATTGCTATAAAACGCTCATCCGAGGCATGCTCGACATCACGGATAATTTGGTCGAGGGAGAGAACGTCCACCCCGAAAACGTCGTCCGCTACGACGATGACGACCCGTATCTCGTGGTCGCGGCGGACAAAGGGACGGCGACTTTCTCGGACACGGCGAACGGCATTTCGAAAGATTATGGTTTCTGGCTGGGGAATGCTTTCGCCTCGGGCGGCTCGGTCGGGTATGACCACAAAGCGATGGGGATCACCGCGAAGGGCGCGTGGGAATCGGTGAAACGCCACTTCCGCGAACTCGGAGTGGACACGCAAAACGAGGATTTCACGACCATCGGCGTAGGCGACATGGGCGGCGACGTGTTCGGGAACGGGATGCTTCTTTCGAGGCACATAAAGCTCGTCGGTGCTTTCAACCACATGCACATCTTCCTCGACCCGAACCCCGATACGGCGTCGAGTTTCGAGGAGCGACAACGGCTTTTCGAGCTTCCGCGCTCGACGTGGAACGACTACGACCAAAGCCTCATCTCCGAGGGCGGCGGAATCTTCTCGCGCTCGGCGAAATCCATCGCGCTCACGGCGGAGGTGAAAGAGCTTCTCGGCGTCGAGGCCGACCGACTCACTCCGAACGAGATCATAAACGCGATGCTCAAAGCGGAAGTTGACCTTCTTTGGAACGGCGGCATCGGAACGTACGTGAAGTCGTCGGAGGAGACGAACGCCGAGGTCGGCGACCGGACGAACGACTCGCTCCGGGTGAACGGGAAAGAGCTTCGGTGCCGCGTGTTCGGCGAGGGTGGGAACCTCGGGCTGACGCAGCGAGGGCGCATCGAGTATGTCATGAACGATGGGCGCATATATATGGATGCGATTGACAATTCGGCGGGTGTGGATTGCTCGGATCACGAAGTGAACATAAAGGTTCTTCTCGACGCCATCGTGGAGTCGGGCGACATGACCGACAAGCAAAGGAACGAGCTTCTCGCGGAGATGACGGATGAGGTCGGGGAGCTTGTTTTGCGGGACAATTATTTGCAAACACAGGCTCTCTCGAACGCCATCGCGCAGTCGGCTTCGATGGCGGATGTGCATGCTCGGTATATCTCCTCGATGGAGTCGTCGGGGAGGCTGAATCGGGAGATCGAGTTCTTGCCGAGCGAGGAGGAATTGGCGGATCGCAAGTCGGCGGGCTTCGGACTCACGGCTCCGGAGTTCGCGGTATTGCTCGCGTATACGAAGATATCTTTGTATGAGCGGCTTCTCGGGTCGGAGGCGCTCGAAGACGATTATCTGGCCGGGGAACTCGAGCATTATTTCCCGACTCCGCTTCGAGAGCGTTTCTCCGAGCGGATGAAAGGGCATCGGCTGCGGCGGGAGATCGTGGCTACGAGCGTCGTGAACAGCATCGTGAACCGGTGCGGCATCACGTTCGCGTACCGCCTCGGAGAGGAGGCGGGAGCGGAGGCTTCGGACATCGCCCGGACGTATGCCGCTTCGCGCGAAATATTCGGACTCCGGAGTTTGTGGGGGGAAATAGAAAGCCTCGACAACAAAGTTCCGGCCGAAACTCAAACCGAGATGATCCTCGAGAGCCGGAAGCTGATCGAGCGTTCGACGCGCTGGCTCCTTCGCAACCGCCGCCCCCCGCTCGACATCGGCGCGACCGTCGAGCGATTCTCGAAGGGGGTGGAGGAACTCTCCGGGCGCATCCCCGACCTCATGCTCGACAGCGAGCGCGAAAAGCTCGAAGAGAGAAAGGAAGCCCTCGAAGAAAAAGGAGTCCCCGGGGAACTCGCCCGGAGGGTCGCCTCGCTCGGCCCGATATTCTCCGTCCTCGACATCGTGGACACCGCCGACGCGACCGGGAAATCCATCGAAACCGCCGCCTCGGTATATTTCACCCTCGGCGACCGGATGAACCTCCACCTCCTCCGCGACCACATAGACAAACTCCCGAGAGACAATCGCTGGCGCACTTTGGCGAGGGCCGCTCTCCGTGACGATTTATACGGCCAGCAAGCCACGCTCACCGCCGAAATACTCCGTTCGGTACCCGGAGAGCGCGAAGCCTCCGAGCGCATCGAAGCGTGGGTCGAGGCGAATCGGCGTGCGGTGGACCGGACGATACAAGTCCTCCGGGACATAAACCAGAGCGGCGTATACGACCTCTCGACCTTGCCAGTCATGCTCCGGGAGATAAGGAACCTCATCGCTTCGAGCGAGGCTCGGGACGGGATCGAAGCGGGGTAAAATAGCGAACGTCCACGAGCAAAGGAACACGGGATGGATTCCGCGACGCGAAAAAAGAGTCTTTCGGCGGACACCGGGGGGATCGTTCTTCGGCTCGAGGCGGAGGTCGAGCTTACGGACGAGAAGATGCTCGCGCTCTCTTCATTGAACCGCGACCTCCGCCTCGAACGGACCGCCGAAGGAGAACTCATAGCCATGCCGCCCACCGGATCAGAAAGCAGCGCACGTAATGCCGGACTCACAGCTCAACTTTGGGTCTGGGCAAAACGCGACGGCACCGGAAGGATCTCCGATTCTTCGGGCGGCTTCACATTGCCGAACGGCGCCCTCCGCTCCCCCGACGCATCGTGGGTGAAAAAATCCCGGCTCGAAAAATTCACCGCGGGACAGCGCGAGAAATACCTCCCGCTCTGCCCCGACTTCGTCGTCGAGCTTCGCTCCCCGACCGACAGACTCAACGTCGTCAAAGAAAAGATGCGCGAGTATATCGAGAACGGCGCGAAGCTCGGGTGGCTCATAGACCCGGCGGACAAACGAGTTTTCGTTTATCTCCCCGGCGAAGACGTGCGGGAATTGAAAGAGCCGGACGAAATATCCGGCTCTCCGGTGCTTCCGGGCTTCGCGCTCGATCTGCGCGAGATATGGTGAGAAAGCTTCTCAGCTCAGTTCGATGAAGGAGAGCCGCTTCACACCTCGACGAGTACCGCATCCCCCTGCCCCCCACCGGAACATATCGCCGCGAGTCCCTTCCCCCCGCCACGCCTCTTCAATTCATAGCAAAGCGTCATGAGAATGCGCGCCCCGCTCGCGCCGATGGGATGGCCGAGCGCGACCGCCCCGCCGTTCACATTGACTATCCCCGGGTCAACGCCGAGCATCTTCGTCGAATGGACGGCGACGCTCGCGAACGCCTCGTTTATCTCGACGAGATCGAGGTCGGAATAGCTCCATCGCGCCTTTTCGAGAACTTTCTTTCCGGCGTTTCCGGGAACCGTGAGGAGGTATGGCGGGTTTTCGGCGACCTTCGCGTGAGCCACTATCGTCCCGAGTGGTTCGAGGTTGTTTTTCTCGGCATACGCTTCGCTCGCGAGAACCATCGCGCCCGCGCCGTCGTTGACTCCGGGGGCGTTCCCGGCGGTGACGGTTCCGCCTTCTTCGAGCGGTTTTAGGGAGCGCATCGCGTCGAGGTCGGCATCGTGGCGGATCGGCTCGTCCGCGTCAACGAAGGTCGTTTTCCCTTTTCGTCCGGGGACTTTCACACCGATGATTTCCTCGGCGAAGGTTCCGTTTCCGGTCGCCCGGCTCGCCCGGCTGTGGCTGCGGTGCGCCCACTCATCTTGTGATTCACGCGACACGCCGAGTTCTTTCGCCACCGTGGATCCGAACGTGAGCATTTGCGAATCCTCGAAGGAATCGTAAAGTCCGTCATGCATCATCGAATCCACCATCTTCGCATCGCCCATCCGCGCCCCCCACCGCGCCTTCGGGACGAGGTACGGGGCGTTCGACATGCTCTCCATACCGCCCGCGAGGACGACGGAATAATCCCCAGCCCGGATGAGCGTCTCGGCGAGCGTCGCGCTCCGAAGCCCCGAGGCACATACTTGATTCAATGTCTCCGTGGTCAATGAGAACGGGAGTCCGGCCTTCGCGTTCGCTTGTCTCGACGGGATTTGCCCGACTCCGGCTTGGACGACGACGCCGAAGATTGAGTGTTCGATCTCGGAGTCTTCGATCCGGGACCTTTCTATCGCCTCTCGGATGGCGACACCTCCGAGTTCGGTCGCGGATAGTGGCGCGAGGCTTCCCCCGAACTTTCCGAACGGCGTCCGTGCCGCGCCTAAAATTACCGCTCTTTCCATGATTTCCTCCTCCGAGGGTGCGAGAGTTTCCACTCGAAGTTTATCCGAATCGGCGTTCTTGTAGAATATTCGAAGGGAAAGCGACGAAGAGAGGAAACATGGCGAACATCGGAACATACGAGAGAACTTATGCGAGCTTCGAGTGGGAGACCCCGGAGAAATTCAACTTCGGACGCGATGTCATTGACGGATGGCCGTCGGAGAAGCCCGCGATGGTGTGGCTCGGCAACGATGGCTCCGAACGCCGACTCACCTTCGGGGACTTCACACGCATCTCGAACAAATTCGCAAACGTGGCGAAGAGCCTCGGGGTCGAAAAAGGCGACCGGGTGATGGTTCTTATGGGGAAGGTTCCCGAGTGGCACGCCATCATGATCGGGCTTCTCAAAGCCGGGGCCGTGACCATCCCATGCGCCCCCCAACTTCGCTCCGGCGACCTCGAATTCCGGGCCTCCCATTCCGGCTCCGTCCTCCTCATATCCGACCAGTCCGACATCGAAGAAGCCGAGAAGGCGAACATGCCGAACGTAAAAAACCTCGTCTCCCTCGGTGCCGAACGCGATGGCTGGCAGTCGTACGAAAAGCTCATGGAATCGGCTTCGGAGGAGTTCGAGGTGGAGGATACCTCGGCTTCGGACAATGCATTCATGCTTTATACGTCGGGGACGACGAAGCATCCGAAGGGGGTCGTCCAAAGCCACGGATACACGCAGGGAAAGCGGATGGAGGCTTTTTACTGGCTCGATCTTCAAGAAAACGACCGCCTATGGTGTACTTCCGGAACGGGGTGGGCGAAGAGCATATGGAACGTCTTCATCGGGCCGTGGAGCCTCGGAACGGAGCTTTTCTTCCACGAAGACGGCTTCGACCCCGCCGAAAGGCTCCGGCTCATCGAAGAATATGACATCACCGTTCTCTGTCAGGCTCCGACGGAATACCGCCTCCTCACGAAGACGAAGGAACTCGAAAACGCGAGCCTCTCAAAGCTCCGACACGTCGTCTCGGCGGGGGAGCCATTGAATCCCCCGGTCATCGAACGGTGGAAGGAGCTTCATAACTTCACGATTTACGACGGGTATGGGCAGACGGAGAACACGCTTCTTGTGGGGAACTTCCCCGGCGTGGAGGTTCGGCCCGGCTCGATGGGGAAGCCTTCGCCGGGCTGCGACGTGAAGATCATAGACATGGAAGGGAACGAATGTCCGGTGGACGAGCCGGGGGACATCGCGCTTTCGGGGGATATTCCGGTTCTCTTCGAGGGATATTGGGAGCAGCCGGATGAGACGGAGGCATGTTATCGGGCGGGGTATTATTTGACCGGGGATCGGGCGTACCGCGACTCCGACGGATATTTGTGGTTCGTGGGGCGTTCGGACGATGTCATACTTTCAGCGGGGTACCGGATCGGGCCTTTCGAGGTGGAGAGCGCGCTCATCGAACACGAAGCCGTCGTCGAAAGCGCGGTCGTGGCAAGCCCGGATGAGGATCGCGGGAGTATCGTAAAGGCGTTCGTCGTGCTCGGGAAAGACTACGAGCCGAGCGACGAACTCGTCAAAGAGCTTCAGGATTTCTGCAAATCGCACACCGCTCCGTACAAATATCCCCGCAAAATAGAGTTTGTCGCCGACCTCCCGAAAACGACGAGTGGGAAGATCCGTCGCGTGGAGCTTCGGCAGAGCGAGACATCGGACGCTTGAAAACGCCCGGCCTCCGCGACCTCTCGGGCGAAGAATTTTGCTATCTCACGACGTTCGGAAGAAAAACGAATCGTCCGCACGAAATAGAAATATGGTTCGCCGTCGAAGACGACAAACTCTTCATGCTCTCCGGGGAGCGCGACCGCTCGGACTGGGTGCGGAATTTGATGGAGGAGCCGAAGGTGCGAGTGCGTATCTCGGACGAAACGTTCGAGGGACACGCCCGAACCATCGAGGGCGAGGAGGACGACCCGCTCGCCCGAAGTCTCCTCGTCGGGAAGTATAAGAAGGAGCCGGGGAAGCTCGGTCGGTGGCGGGAGGAGTCGCTTCCGGTGCGGGTGGACTTTTCGCCGTGAAGCCTTCGATGGCACGTTCTTGGCTTTGACTTATAAACCGAAGATGCGCCGCATACCGCTTTGGATGGGGTCGAGATCCCGGCTCGAAAGGCTCCCCAAATATCCTCGCACGCGGCTTGAGTCCACGCTCCGTACCTGATCGAGTAAAACCGTGGAGTCTTTGGTCAATCCTCCGTTTCCAGCCCCGAGCCTCGGATAGAGATCCGGGGCGCGTCGGCTCCATTCCCCTTCGCGGGTCGTGAGCGGCGCGACTATGCAAAGTGGGAAACGCGGAACCCCGAGCGACTCCGGCGAACCCACCACGACGGCGGGCCGAACCCCCGCTTGCTCGCGGCCCTCGGGGCTGTGCGCGGGGAGGGAGACGAGAAGCATGTCCCCCAATGAGATCGAACGCCCGCTCACCCTTCTTCGTCCACCACCAGCCCGACGCCGGGTTCGTACTTCACCGGCTTGACCTCCGGCGGCCCCTCCTCGCCCCAGTCGTATTCGGGGAGTTCGCCGCCGAGGTCGTCCCCGAGCCACGCCCGAGCCTCCTCGTCGAGTTCGCCCTCCGGGGTCGGCACGTACTCGATCAAAGCATCCAGCCCGATGTCCTCGCCCGTGATCTCACGCAAAGCGTCCATCAACTTCTCGAGAGCGTCCATGCTCGGTCGATTCCGCCCCGAAGCTATCGCATACACCGTCTTCGGACTCATCCCACGCGCGTGCCGCGCAACCCGGTACGCGCTCAACCCGCGCGCCTCCAGATAATCCTTGAATTTGACCTTGATTGTTCCCATCCCCGCAGTCTACCATTTGAAGTGGCAGCTATGTGGAGTACCCGAAACGTAGACCTACGAGACCCGCACTCGTCCGAAACTTCATGCCGCGATCCTTCATGGGAGGCGCCGTGTTCATAAAAATACACGCCCCCGATAATGAACCGTCATAAGATGCACCAATGAGACACAGACCCGCCACACTCGACGACGCCGAGGCGATGGCCCGCATATACAACGAAGGCATCGAAGACCGCATCGCCACCTTCGAGACGGAGCTTCGCTCCACCGGAGAAGTCCGTGCGCGTTTGAGAGAGCCGTATCCGGCCATCGTCGTCGAGGACGGGGGCGAAGTCGCGGCCTTCGCGTGGGCTTCGGCATATAGTTCGCGCGAATGTTATTCGGGGGTCGTGGATTTCTCGGTTTATGTGGGACGGAAGTCCCGCGATCGCGGCGTCGGGCGGGAGGCGATAGAGGCTTTGATCGAGGCATCGGAAGAATCCGGTTTCCACAAGCTCACCTCGAAGGTGTTCGTGGAGAATGTTCCGAGCCGGAGGCTCCTCGCCTCGCTCGGATTCCGGGAGGTCGGCCTCCACAAAAAGCACGCGAAGCTCGACGGGGGGTGGCGGGACGTGATCGTGGTCGAGCTTTCCATCCCGGCGAATCTTTCGTGAAGAAAGCCAATTTGCCCGGTTTGGGGCTACGTCTCCGTCCAGACCACTACGTTGAAGGCCGCGTTCTCCGGCATCTCGGCGAGGTCCTGGTTGAAGATCGCCCACTGCCCGCGTCCGGAGTCGTACCAGACTCCGACGGGATGGTCGTTGTATGTGCCGCCGTCCTCTCCGGGGTTCCAGTTTTGGGTCGCAAGGAGAAAAGCGTCCGGCTCGCCGTTTGTGAGCGGGTCGTCGAGGTATGTGGTGTTGTCGGACGTGCTTTCGGGCGTGGCGCGATGCACGAACATGCCGTCGGGGCTTGTGGACTGCGGAATATTGGCCTCCTCCGCCGCCGGAGGACTTGCTGGCGGGTTGGGCGCTCCAACGGCGTCGAGGGGCTGGGCGAAGCCATAGTAGCCAAAGGCGAGAACGCCGAGCATCGCGGTGGACGCGAGCAACGCCAAGAGCGCGCCCCACTTTCGTCGGCCATTCACACGGCGCTTCCCGAGCCTCCTCGTGTGCATCGCAACGGCGGTTTCGGGACTTTGGCCGCGCCCTTCCGCCGACAGCGATTCCCCGGCGGCTGGCGGGCCGCCGTCTTCGGCTCCGATCTCCTTGAGGTCTTCTATGAGTTGCGCGGCGTCGTCGTAGCGATCCTCGGGGTTCTTGGCGAGGAGTTTCACGACCACAGCGTTGATTTCTTCCGGGATCGAAGGCTTCAACTCCCTCGGCGGCCGCGGTGCCTCGTGGACATGCCGCATGACCACGCCGAGCGGGGTGTCCGCTTCGAAGGGCCGTTCCCCGGTGAGCATCTCGTAGAGGACCACGCCCAGGGAATAAAGGTCGCTGCGGGGCCCGAGCGCGCCCCCCGCCCCCTGCTCGGGCGACATGTAGTCGGCGGTTCCCAGAACCATCCCGAAAGCGGTGTCAGAGGAGGACGACCGGGCGATGCCGAAGTCCGCGACCTTTATGTCTCCCGTTCGGGTCATGAGTATGTTTTGGGGCTTTATGTCCCGGTGGACGATGCCGCGCCCGTGCGCGGCCCGGAGTGCGTCGGCGATCCGCAACGCCGTCGTCGCCGCCTCGCCCGGATGGAAAGCCCCCTTCTCGAGGAGGCGCTCCTTGAGCGTCCCGCCCTCCACGCACTCCATGACCGTATAGTATGCATCGCCTTCGGAGCATCCCATGTCATGGACTTGAACGATGCGGGGGTGCGAGAGGGAGGCCGTACTCCACGCCTCCCGCCGGAAACGCTTCACGAATTCCTCGTCTTGGGAATACTCTTTCCTGAGTATCTTGATCGCGACTTCACGCCGGAGGATATGGTCGCGGGCGCGGTACACATCAGCCGTCCCACCGGATCCCAGAAAGCCCGAGAACGTGTAGCGATCCTCCACAATGGTTCGTTGTGCCGTCAAGGTAACATCTCCCGTGCGCCCGACACCGGAGCATCCGACGCTTGCGTATTGATATCTATACTCTGTGATACGTATCTTGGCTCCCCTCCGCTCACTATGGCGGCGCCCTTCCCAGCGAAAAAGTTCCCCGGACGCGAACCGCCGCTCGCAAGGCGTGAGCGACCACGCATCCACCCTCGAGAAGTCCGCATGCTCCGCGCCAAGCCTGTAAACTCGCGCCTATGCGCGGCGCCGGGAAAAGAGATTTGCCGGAGAAGGTTTGTCCGGTGTGCGGTCTTTCGTTCGCGTGGCGGAAGAAGTGGGAGAGGGACTGGGAGTCGGTCGTTTATTGCTCGAAGCGATGTCGTATGGAGGCGAAGGGCGGGAGATGAGCCCGGTGGATTACGCCGCATCTTTGCCCGGTTCGTGAGGCCGGAGAGACGAATCCGCCTCACGAACCGGGCGGACTCGGCGGGTTTCGATGGGCGAAAAGTCGCGCATCCGGGAGACGACACACCCCCGTACGCGAGGTATCTCGGCATTCCCTCCGAGGCGTTCGTGCCGTCAATCCGTCGCGAACAAAGCGGATATTTGCGAAAGGCTCGTCGCCATCCTCGGGCCGTACCATGTCAATAATTTCCCGTCCACGAGGTGGATGCGGTCGTCGCGGGCGGCGGGAATGTCGAGGGAACTAAAATCTGTGAGATCCACAGCCGAAAACACATACGGCTCGTCCGGGAGAAGCACGACTTCCGGCTGCCTCTCCTCGACTTCTTCGAGAGAAACCTCCGGGTATCGAGTCCGTCCCCCGAAAACGTTCTCGCCGCCGCAAACTCCGATGACGTCGCTCACGTATGTGTCGCCGCCGACGGCCATATACGGACTTTTCCAGATCGGGGCGAAGACGCGGCGAGGGTTTCGCGGAAGCTCCTCCCGAAGCCGCCCGCGAACTCGCTCGACGGCTTCGATGGTCGGCGCGGCATTCGGGGCATGAACCATGTCCGCGAGTTCGCGGAGCATCGAGACCGCCCCATCCACCGTCTCCGGCTCGCCGAGAAATACCGGGACCCCCGCCTCCCGAAACGCCTCGACATCCTCGCGGCTGTTTTCTTCCTTCACCGCGACGACGAGATCCGGTTCGAGGGCGAGAGCCTTCCCGACATCCACCTTCTTCGTACCGCCGACCTTCTCGGCCCGCCGGACGGCGCGGGGCGGAAACTCACAATAATTCGTCCGCCCGACGACATGCTCGCCGACCCCGAAAACAAACAATGCTTCGGTCAAAGACGGGACGAGGCTTATGATCCGTCGCGGTTCATTCATGCCTCGGTCCGCTTCGCGTCGGGGGGGCCGGTGTATTCTCGACCCCCTCTTCTCCGACGGACGCTCACCGTATCCGAGACGACACTTCGACGGGGAGCGGCTCCGCGCTTTCCCAGACCCCCGAAGCGGAAGGTGGGGCGACGCAGCTTCCCGACACCCGGCCTTTCCGAGGCCCCGTGAATTACCCACGACAACGACGGCCTCCCCCGATGCGCTTCCACATCTCTCGCCACCCTCCAAAAAGCTGACGAGCGAAGCACGCGGCTAGCTGACAAGCGCGGAGCGAACGCGAAGCCCCTCACACCTCGCGGTATATCTTCTCGGAGGCGGAGATCGGGTCGAGCCGCCGTTTGTAAACTTCCTCCATCATCTCGGCGTCCTCCTCGTTGAGGCGATCCTTCATCTCCTTTTCGAGCCGGCTCGTCGCCCACGAAACAACGAACTCCTTCATCGCCGCCCGACGCCTTTCTTCCATCTTCCCCGTCTTTTCGAGATGCGCCCGATGGTTTTCTATTTCCTTTTTCAGTTCTTCGACGCCCTCGCCGTTGTCGCCGCGTGTCAAAACTATCGGCGGAAACCACGGGTCGGGGTCGAGTTCGTGGCCGATCTCCAGAATTTGCCGGACTTCGGACTTCATGTTCTTCGCCTGTGGATTGTCGGCTTTGTTTATGCAGAAAACGTCGGCGATCTCCATGACTCCGGCTTTGAGAGCTTGAACGGCATCCCCCGACCCCGGCTGGAGCGCGAGAACCACCGTGTCCGCCGCCGAGGCCACCTCGACCTCGCCCTGTCCGACGCCGACCGTCTCGTAAAGAACCACGTCGAAGCCCGCCGCCTCCATCGCGAGCGCGGCGAGGCGCGAGCCTCCGGCGAGTCCGCCGAGATGCCCCCGACTCCCCATCGAACGAATGAACACACCGGAGTCGAGGAAGTGGTCGGAGAGGCGTATGCGGTCGCCGAGGATCGCGCCTTTCGAGAACGGACTCGAAGGATCCACCGAGACGATGCCCACGCTCTTCTCCTCCGCCCGGTACAGTTTCACGAGCTTCGCGATTATGGAGCTTTTCCCCACGCCCGGCGGCCCGGTGAAGCCGATGGTGATGGCGTTCCCGGTCTTCGGATAGACTTCGGCGACGATCCCCTTCGCCTCCTCGTCCTCGCGCTCGATCTTCGATATGACCCGCGCCAAAGCACGCCTGTCGCCGGACAAAAGACGCTCGACTATGTTGTTTTCGTTCGTGTTTTTCGCCATGTCCCTCCGCGGTTGTTTCGCAGGGAGAGGTTACGGGATGCGTCCGTTTTCCGCAATATCCGCACGTTGTTATACTCGAAGCACAACCGGAGGTATGAACTATGTCGAAAGTCAAAAAGGTGAAGACGGCGATCTCGATAGACGCGGAGTTGTTCGAGAAGGCCGAGGAGCGAGCCGGAAAGATGGGGGTTTCGCGCAGTGAGCTTTTTAGTCGGGCGGTCGAAAAACTTGTGCGGGACGAGGAGAGTCGGGAGATCACCGAAAGGCTCAACGAGTCGTATGCCGATGGATTGGATGAGGAAGACGAGGCTGCGTTGCGGCACTTGCAAAGTCTGCAAAGGCAGGCGCTTGAGAGCAACGAATGGTGAAGCAAGGAGATATTTTCTGGGCGAGCCTCAATGCCCCGATGGGGTCGGAGCCGGGCCATGCTCGTCCATACCTTGTCGTCCAAAACGATGCCCTCAACCGTAGTCGCATAAAAACCGCCATCGTATGCGTCGTGACCACGAACCTGAGACGAGCAGGAGACCCCGGCAACGTACTCCTCGTTACCGGAGAAGGAAGCCTCCGGGAGCAAAGCGTCGTAAACGTCTCGCAAATAGCGACCATCAATAAAAGCCAGCTTCGGGACAAAATAGGTTCCCTCTCACGGGAGCGGATACACGAAATACTCCACGGCATAAATCTCGTCCTCGAACCGAGAGACGTTCCGGCATAGAAAAAGCGGAAGAGCCGAAACCCTCCCGCCGAAAAATTGGAAACTTCTTCTTTTCACCCTTCGAGGAGCAAACTCTCCGGGTCTTCGATGAGCTCCTTTATCTTCACGAGGAAGCCGACAGCCTCCGCCCCGTCTATGACGCGGTGGTCGTATGAGAGCGCGAGGTACATCATCGGACGCACCTTTATCTCGCCGCCAACGACCATCGGGCGCTCCTGAATTTTGTGCATCCCGAGTATCGCCACTTGTGGCATCGTGAGAATCGGGGTGGAAAGAAGGCTCCCGAAGATGCCGCCGTTCGTGATGGTGAACGTCCCGCCCGTCAGGTCGTCGAGGGTGAGTTTGCCGTCGCGGGCCTTCGTTGCGAGATCCACGATCCCACTCTCGATCTCCGCGAAACTTTTGTCGTTCGCGTCGCGCAGAATCGGAACGACGAGCCCTTCGTCGGTGCTCACGGCGACACCGATATCATAGTATTTTTTGAGGACGAGTTCGTTTTCTTGAAGCTCGGCGTTCACCTTCGGCGACGATTTCAGCGCGGCGACCGACGCTTTCGTGAAGAAGCTCATGAAGCCGAGCCTCGCTCCGGTCCGTTCCTGGAAATCTTCTTTGCGGCGTTTGCGGAGCTCCATGACCCCCGTCATGTCCACTTCGTTGAAAGTGGTGAGCATCGCCGAAGTTTGCTGCGACTCGACAAGCCTTTGCGCGATCGTCTGCCGCCGCCGCGAAACCCGCACCCGCTCCTCGAGGTCGCCGCGACCGTTCGAGGACTGCGCCGCCGGCTGCGGAGCGGATTCTTTTTTGCCATTTTCCTGTGGCTGCGGGGCGGGGGCTTGCGGGCGGTCTTTCTCGCGGATCGAACGCTCGACATCCTCTTTCGTGATGCGTCCGCCGGAGCCGGAGCCGGAGATGGATGCGAGATCCACGGAATACTCCTCCGCGAGCCTCCTCACCGAAGGCGAAGCCCGGAACCCACCGTCGGCTTGTCCGTCCGACTCCGCGGCGGCATCGCCCGATTCCCCTTCCGAGCCTTCCGATTCCTCGGCCTCGGGCTGCTCGGCTTCCTCCTCGGACTCCGACCCCTCGGCTTCTTCGGACTCTCCGCCAGAGTCGTCGGCGGGAGCGGCGCCACTCCCCTCGCCGATGGAGCCGATGACGTCTCCGACGCCGACGGTGTCGCCCTCGGCTTTTGCTATGGATTCGAGGACGCCGTCCTCTTCGGCCTCGACCTCGAAGTTTATTTTGTCGGTCTCGAGCTCCACGAGAGGATCGCCGCTTTTGACGGCGTCTCCCTCGTTTTTCAACCACTGCCCGACCGTCGCGTCGGCGACCGACTCCCCAAGCTCCGGGACGTATATATCCGGCACCTTTTTACCTCTTCCTCTTTGTAGTAGATAATTTGGTGGACATCTTTTTACGCGCCCTCTCCGCCGGAGCGGGACTGCGTGGCCTCCACGGCCTCCTCGGCCTTCTCCGCCGTGTGGCCGTTGCGCGAGTCACTATTCAACCCTTCGAGCGCCTCGCTGACTATGGCCGCGTGCTCCTCTTTGTGGAAGCGGGCCGAACCTTGCGCCGGACTCGGGCGGTCGGGCTTCCCGATATACCGGACCGGGACATCGAACATCCCGCGAAGGCGAGGCTCCATGAAAGTCCACGCCCCCATGTTCTTCGGCTCTTCCTGAACCCACAAAATCTCCCGCAAATTCGGATACCCCTCGACCATCCTTCGGATGTCCTCCTCCGGGAACGGATAAAGAAGCTCGACTCGGGAAACGGCGGTGTCCTCGGCCTCCACGCGCTCCTCCGCACCCGCTATCTCGGTATAAATCTTGCCCGAGCAAAGGATGAGACGCTCGACAGCCTCCGCCCGATCCCGCGCCTCCTCGTCGTCGAGGACGGGATGGAAGACGCCGTCGGTGAAGTCCGAAAGCTCGCTCATCGCCATCGGATGGCGGAGGAGGCTTTTCGGGGCCATGATGATGAGCGGGCGTTGCTTGTGGCGGAGTATCGCCTGCGCCCGGAGGAGGTGGAAATATTGCGCCGACGTCGTGAGGTTGGCGATCCTCACGTTCTCCGAAGCCGCGAGTTGCAAAAAGCGTTCGAGCCTCGCGCTCGAATGCTCCGGGCCGTTCCCCTCGTAGCCGTGCGGGAGGAGCATGACGAGCTCGGAGGCTTGCCCCCACTTCGCCTGTCCACTCACTATGAACTGGTCGATCATGGGTTGTCCGACGTTGGCGAAGTCGCCGTATTGCGCCTCCCAGAGAAGGAGCGAGTCGTCGGTGTTCATCGAGTACCCGTACTCGAATCCCATCACGGCGATCTCGGACAATGGGCTGTTGTGGACCGCGAACGACGCCTTCGACTGCGGGATGCTTTGAAGCGGAACGTATGGGCCCCCGGTCTTCTCGTCGTGGAGGACGGCGTGCCTTTGCGAGAAGGTTCCGCGCTCGGAATCCTGCCCGGTGAGACGTATCGCCACGCCGTCTTCGAGGAGGGAAGCGAAAGCGAGGGCTTCGGCGTGCGCCCAGTCTATGGTTTCCATGTCGCCCCGGTTTTTCTGGAAGAGGCGCTCGAGCTTCGAGTTCGGGGTGAAGTCCTCGGGGCGCTCGAGCATGGCCTTGTTGAGTTCGTCGAGCCTTTCGGCGGGGATGGCGGTGTCGGGTATGTCAACGAGCGGGGTGTATGGACGGTCGGTGACGAGGTCTTCGTCCGTGTCGTCGTCTTTGAGGTCGCTCGCCTCGCCTTTGTGGATGTTCCGCATCCTCTCGAACATCTCCTCGACGATCTCCTCGGCCTCGCCGTCCTCGATGACGCCCCGCTCTTCGAGCGTCTTCGCCCACACTTCATGAACGCGGGGATGGCTCTTTATCTTCCCGTACATCTCCGGCTGCGTGTACGTCGGCTCGTCACCCTCGTTATGCCCGAACCTCCGGTATCCCACGAGGTCAATGAGGAAATCCTTGTGGAACTTCTCCCGATACGCGAACGCCATTCCGACAGCGGCGAGGCATGCCTCGGGATCGTCGGCATTCACATGCACGACGGGGATTTCATAGCCTTTGGCGAGGTCGCTCGCATACGTTGTCGAGCGCGAGTCCTCCTTCTCGGTCGTGAAGCCGAGCTGGTTGTTCGTGATGATGTGGATCGCGCCACCCGTCGTGTATCCGGGCAGCCGATACAAATTCAAAGACTCCGCCGAAACCCCCTCGCCAATGAACGCCGCGTCCCCATGGAGGATGACGTTGAACGAAGCCGACGTGTCTTGTTTCGGCGCGCCCGGCTCGTCGCGTTTGTCCTGCGAAGCGCGGGTCATCCCGAGCGCGACCGGATTGACGTGTTCGAGGTGAGACGGGTTCGGGGCGAGGTTTATGAGGACTTTCGAGGTCTCTTCGCCCTCTTCGAGGTGGAAGTTCCGGACGCCGAGATGGTATTTCACGTCGCCGACCCATCCCTGTCCGGAGCTTTCCGCGACGGAGGTTCCCTCGCCGCGGTCGGGCTGCTGGAATTCACCGAAGATCCGGGCGTACGGTTTGTTGAGGACGTGGGCGAGGACGTTGAGCCGTCCGCGGTGGGCCATGCCCATGACGACTTCCGGCACGTTCGCGTCGTTGGCGAGGCGCATGAGGCGGTCGAGCATCGGGACGACCATGTCGTTGCCTTCGACGGAGAAGCGTTTCTGGCCGAGGAAGGTTTTGTGGAGGAATTGCTCGAAGGTGTCAACGCGGGTGAGTCTTTTCAGAATGCGCTTCGCCATCTCCGGCCTCGTCTCGCCGCCGAAGCGCTCGGACTCGACGGAGTCGCGGAGCCAGAAACGCTCTTCGGGGAGGTGGGCGATGTGTCCGAAATCGTAGCCCGTGGTGTGGCAATAAAGGCGTTTGAGTTCCTCCACCCCTTCGAGGGCGTTCGAGGTCCGCTCGGTGACGGGGCCGCCGATGACGCTCGACGGCATCGCGGCGAGGTCTTCGTCGGAAATTTCGTGCCACTCGACATCGAGGGCGGGGTCTCCGGGGGGTTCGTTCCCGAGCGGGTCGAGGCTCGCCCCCGAGTGTCCGAAGTCCCGGATCGAACGCACATACTTCGCCGCCCCGACGACTTTGTCCACCCCCACCCCGGATATCGCCTCCGACGGCGAAGAAGCCCCGGAGCTTCCATTCGGACTCGACGGAGTCGGCGGACTCCACGCCTCGAAGAAGCTCCTCGCCTCCTCGTCAACGGAGTCCGGGTCTTCGCGGAACCTTTCGTAAAGTTCCAAAACATAACCGAGGTTCGGACCTTGAAACTGGCTCCCGGCCTGCTGCTGCAACTGGATCACACCCTCACATAGCGCGTTTTGCAATGCGTCGGAAACGAAAGATGGGAAGGGTTGCGCGAACTGGTCTGCCGCGCCTCCCCCCGCCTCCGTTTTCCGCGTATATCACACATAGAAATCTCCTGGATAATATAACGTACATTGCCCTTTGGTTCCGGTCTGAAAACGCGGCGAGCTTCGCTCGCGGTTCTTGGTTTTTAGTTTTCGGTTTTTAGCCAATAACCAAGAACCGAGAACTAAAAACCGGAGCGGAGCGACCACTCATTCGAGGCTTTCGAGGGAGGCTCGCATTTGCTCGACCATGCCGTCGTGGCCGAACCTCCCGGCCTGTTTTATCCCCTCCTCGTACGCGACCCTCGCCTCGTCTTCGCGCTCGAGTCCGGTGAGAACCTCGCCGAGCCGGAGATACGCGTTTCCTTCGTCGTCATGCTTGGCGACGTATCGCTGGAGCGTGGCGGCCTCGTCCTCGAAGCGTTCGACTTTGCCGTATTCGTTGGCGAGGGCGAGAAGCCCGGTGGGGTTGTCGGGGTTCTCCGCGAGCATCTTCTCGAAATATTCTATGCGGCCTTCCAAAATTCCCTCCTTTGCGGGCGCTCCGCCTGGCGGCGGAACGCGCTTTTGGCTTTTTGTCTTTAGCCAACGGCCAAATGCTAATTGCCAACGGCTGTAATGTAGTATAGGCGACTATGAATGAGCGACGAAAGAACGAGAGGCGTTTCGAGACTCGGGCCGTCCACTCCGGGGAGGGGCGGGTTGGCTCGGAGGAGAACACGCGGGATTTCTATCCCATATCCACCCCGATATATGCTTCGACGACCTTTGCCCACCCGGACATCGAGACGACGGACCGCATCCTCGGCGGCGAGGAGCCGGGCTACGGATACGCCCGATGGGGGAACCCGACGGTATCGGCCTTCGAGGAGGCGCTCGCCGCCCTCGAAGACCCGGAAGGGGACTCACGCGCCTTCGCCGTCTCGTCGGGGATGGCGGCGATGCACGTCGCCCTCACCGCGGCGGAACTCGGAGCGGGCGCGAAGGCTCTCGCCGCCGAGCAGCTTTACGGCTCGACGTCGGTGCTTCTTTTGCAGGTTTTCGGAGCCGCCGGGGTCGAGACGGATTTCTTCGACGCATACGACCTCGATGAAGTCGAGAGGAAAGTGAACGGGCAAAAGCCCCGTGCCGTCGTCATCGAATCCATCTCGAATCCATTGCTTCGCGTCGCGGACGTTCCGGCCATCGCGGAGATCACGAAAAGCGCGAACTCGGCTCTCGTCGTGGACAATACTTTCGGGACACCGTATCTCCAGCGTCCACTCGAGCTCGGGGCGGACATCGTGGTCCACTCCGCGACGAAGTATTTGGCGGGGCATGGGGATGTGACGGCGGGCGTGGTGGCCGCCGGGCCGCCGTATGACGCGGCCATCGAGCAAATTCGGAAAACAGTCGGGTACACGATGGGGCCGTTCGAGGCGTGGCTCGCCCACCGCGGACTGAAAACCCTCCCGCTCCGGATGGAGAAGCAATGCGAGAACGCGCGCGAAATCGCCGCCCGCCTCGAAAAAAATCCGAAGGTCGGGAAGGTGCATCATCCGGGGCTTTCGAACCACCCGGACAAGGGGGTGGCGGAGCGGGTACTTTCGGAGCCGGGCGGACTTGTGTCGTTCGAGATTTCTTCGGGCGGGAAGGAGGAGGCGTTCGCGTTCATGAACGCGCTGAAATTGTGTGTCCGCGCTCCGAGTTTGGGGGACATATACACGCTTGCGACGCATCCGGCGACGGCCTCGCACCGGGAGTTGCCGCCATCGAGACGCGAACAACTCGGCGTCACCGAAGGTATGATCCGGCTCTCCGTCGGCATCGAGCACCCCGACGACATCGCCGCCGACATCGAACAGGCTTTGGAGAAGATATAGTCCGGCGGTTCGAGGCTCAATGAACGACCTTCGCGCCGAATTCCGAGAAATCAACGAGCTTCCCATGCCGGAGGCGGCGTTCGTGAAAGCGCCATCGTCCGCCGCCTTCTTGTCTTTCCTGCGGGAACCGCGGAAGTATCGAGGCTTCGAGACACGGGTTTCGGGCATCATGCCGAGTCTGTTTACCAATGCGGCGTTCTCTCTGGGGGCGCGGGCATCTTGCCCGCACGAATACGCGGTTTTTCATCCGGATTCGGTGTCATTCGGATTCGGTGTCAGTTTCCGGCATCGGGAAACACAGCCCCGGACAGACCGGGGTTCTCGGACGGAGCCTCGCTGGCGAGGTGGGCCGCCCTCCAAAACCCGCCTTTCGGAAAAACCTCCTCTCCCGTAAACTTCACGGAGGCATATGCGAAACAATGGAAACCCCCACGAAACCAGCTTGACAGCCGCCGACCTCTTCGCGGGGGCGGGCGGCCTCTCCGTCGGCTTCCACAAGGCGGGCTTCGAGTCGCTTTTCTTCAACGAGATGGACGAACGGGCGGGGGCGACCTTCAGCCGGAACTTTCCGGGGGCGGCTCCGTTCGTTTGTCCGGTGGAGGAATTGTCCGCCGGGCGCATCCGGGACGAGTCGGCTCTCGGGGACGGCGACCTCGATGTGATGGTCGGCGGGCCTCCGTGCCAGGGTTTCAGCATAAACGCCCCGGCTCGCCGCGGCTCCGACGAGCGGAACCATCTCTTCCGGCACTTCATCCGGATAGTTTTGGAGGGCATACGCCCGAAGTTCGTCGTCATCGAGAACGTTCCGGGACTCGCCTCGCTCGGCGGGGGCGAAACGCTCGGAAGCGTTCTCGCGGCGTTCGAGGGGGCGGGGTACCGGGTGGCGTTCCGCATCCTCAATGCGGCGCACTACGGAACGTCGCAAGAAAGGTGGCGATTGTTCTTCATCGGAACCCGGCTTCGGGGCGTGGAGTTGTCGTTTCCGGAGCCGACGCATTTCAGCCTCCAGCGGCCGAACTTCACCGGAGGCCGCGAGCATATCTTCCGGCACGCCGTCGGAGGGGGTTCGCAAGCCGGACTGTTCGGCGAGCCTCTCATGGCTCCGACCACCGTGGGCGAGGCGATAGGAGACCTCCCACCCATACCGTCGGGCGGCGGAGCGGCGGGGATGGAATACGAGCGGGAGGCCGGGAGCGCGTACCAAAGTGAAATACGCGCGGGTTCGAGGAAAATCCACAACCACGAGTGCGCGGGGGTTTCGGGCGTGAACCTCGAGCGCATGAGACACGTCGGGCCGGGCGGGTCGTGGCGGGACATACCGTTCGAGCTTCTTCCAAAGGGGATGCAAAGGGCGAGGCGGAGCGACCATACGAGGAGGTATGGGAGGCTCCACCCCGATCGGCTCTCGCCGACCGTCATGACGAAGTGCGACCCGCACTGGGGGACCGTCTTCCACTACGAACAGGAGCGCATCATAAGCGTCAGGGAGGCGGCGAGGATACAGTCCTTCCCGGACTGGTTCCGGTTCACAGGCTCGAAGGCCGACCAGTATCGGCAAGTCGGAAACGCCGTCCCGCCGATGCTCGCGCAAGCCGTCGCGGGACACGTCAGAGGAATGCTCGAAAGAGCGGAGGGCCGCCGGGCGGAGCGCGGCGACCAGAGGATCACTCATTCCACGGGCTGAAGGCAACGACTTCGCCGAGTTGTTTGGCTACGCGCCGGACGACGCTTCGCCGTCCGCGCTCAGGCAATGGAAAAGCCAGGGTTGCCCGTTCGTGGGCGGCACGTGCATAAAGAGAATCGGTTTGCCGGACAGCGGGCGGGTCGTCTCCGGGGCATGCAGCGTCGCAAACAAATTGAGGAACGGAAGAACCGAGGAAGTGATCATATGCCTGCAACGCCTTTACGCCGATGGCTACAAATCATTGAAGACATGCGCTCAAGATGCGATTGGGGGCGACTCTCCGATCTTCATGGCGAGAGAATACTCTGAGCGAAAAAGAGCCGGGACTCTGCCCAATGAGTGCGTAGTACTTCTGGGGCAAAGGTCGGGCTCTGAGATATCTTTGCGAAATTCCGCCGCTCAACTCAGCATAGACTGGATTATTGCCCACATGGCAGCGGGCGAATTGAAACTCATAGTCCCGTGCGAAGTGCAAAGCATTGACACTACGGGAAACTACCGCGACGCATGGCGAGCCTACGCGAACGAGGAAACAACCATACCCAATTCAGGCCACGGAATGAACTGGGCGAACGTGTGGAAGCGTCTCATACCGCAACTCATGCTCAAAGGCGCGGTCGCCTCCACCTCCACTCTATGCGAAAAAGGTCTCTATTTCATAGTTCCCGACCGGGTTTATACGCAATTCGAAAAGCTCGTGGGTGAGTTGCCGGAGATCGCCGAGCCCGACCGAGGAGTCCTCACCGTCATGACATACGAACTCGGCCCGGAAACTCGGGAGGGAGAGTTTCGCCCCCTCGTCCACAGCCGCGCGATAAGAACCCTCGCGACCGACTTCGCCGAGTCCTTCGCCTCCGGCAAGGAGCTTCTTCCATTGGGTTCGCAACTCGACGGGAAGGTCAAAGACATGTTGGCTGGATTGTGAAAGCCCTCGGCCGCGTGTAGCGAGAAGCACAGGCTTTCGGGGCCGGGATAGTAAAATGCTTGTATGAAACATTTTCTCATGCTGTTTTTGTTCTCGGCTATCCTCGCCGTCGGCTGCGGCGGTTCGACGGGTGGCGGCGACAGCGAGGTTTTCGTGGCGACGGTCGAGGGGGAGATAAACGACCGGGCGGCGAATTATGTCGAGCGTGTGATCTCCGACGCCGAAGAGGCGGAAGCCGCAGCCGTCGCCATCGAACTCGACACTCCGGGCGGGGCTTTGACGGCGACGGAGAGCATGA
>JACDAJ010000005.1 GCA_013695475.1 Rubrobacter sp.
ATCGCGATGCTCAATCCCGGCGAGGTCATCGGCCAGCTCGAGGCCGGGGACATGCGGGCCATCGTCGCCTTCGCCGAAGAGCGGTACGAAGGGGATCTCCTCTCCGACATCCCGACCTCCGTCGAGGAGGGCGTGGACGCCGTGTTCACCCAATACCGCGGCCTCTTCGCGCCGGGCGGCATAACCGACGAAGAGAGGCAATACTGGGCCGACGCCATGACCGAGTGGACCGAGACCGAAAACTACAACGGATACATCGAGGACAACTACCTCATCTCCACCGTCCGAACCGGACAGGAATTCGAGGACTTCCTCACCGAGTACGAGCAAACCCTCCGGGACGTACTCGGGTAATCCCGTGAACGACGCGAGGAAAGCCCTTCCGGACATTGTCGGGACGATCCTCCTCGTCGCCATCGGCGCGGCGTTCGCCATCGGCGGCTCCGGATACGGCGTCTTCGGGGAGGGAGGGAGGATCGGCCCCGGCTTCATGCCGTTCATGACCGGAATCCTCGTCGCCGTCTTCGGAGCGATGGTCGGACTGGAAGCATTCCGGAGATCCCGCCGCCCCGAGGACGAAGTCCCGGAAAGATACGAGATCCCGACCGACGGCGAGGCCGAGGCAAGCTCCGCGCGAACCGTCGGCATCGTCTTCGCCATGACGCTCGCCGCGATACTCCTCACGGCGCTCGCCGGGTTTTTGCCCGCCTTCGGGCTGCTCGTCTTCGCGCTCGTGAGGTTCGTCGAGAAGGAAAGCATAGTCGCCGCCGCCGCGTTCGGGGTCGGGTCGGCGGTGGCGGCGTGGCTCGTCTTCGTTTTGTTTTTGCAAATACCGCTCCCGGTGGGGGTGTTCGGCCCGTGATGCGGGTCGCTCCCTTCGTTCGCTTCCGGGAGTGGGGAGGCGCGTCGCTCGGGTTGTTTCGCCTTCGGCTCCGCTCCGGGGAGTCGGGAGTCGTATCGCTCGGGCCGCATCGCTCCGGGGAGTCGGGAGTCGCATCGCTCCGCCTCCGGCTCCGCGACGCTTCGGGAGTCGGGAATCGGGAAAAACGGCGGGGGGGCGAAGCGTCCGCCGCCATAGACTCCGCTCGAGTCCGGCGAGAGTTCGCCAGACGGGAAGGCGAGAGTATCGTGGGAGAGCGAGTCGAGAGCGACCCGACTACCGAAGCGAGCGCCAGCGAGCGGCTCCCGAAACGAGCGAAGCGGAACGCGAAGCGAGTGCCTCCCGACTCCCGGCGAGCGAAGCGAGCATAAATGGAGCTCCTCGGACAAATCCTCGGCGGCTTCCAGACCGCGCTCGCCCCCATAAACCTCATGTATTGCTTTATCGGGGTGCTTCTCGGGACGGTCATCGGGCTTCTTCCGGGACTCGGCTCAGCGACGGGTGTCGCGCTTCTTTTGCCGCTCACGCTCACCCTCGAACCGGTCACCGCGCTCATCATGCTCGCCGGGATTTATTACGGCACGCAATACGGGGCGACCATAAGCTCCATCCTCATCGCGACCCCCGGCGACTCGGCGACCGTCGTGACGACCATCGAAGGCTACAAACTCGCCCGGAAGGGACGCGCCGGACCCGCCCTCGCGATAGCCGCCATCGCCTCGTTCATCGCCGGGACGATAAGCATCCTCCTCCTCATGACGCTCGCGCCGATCTTCGCCGGGTTCGCCCTCAGCTTCGGGCCGCCGGAGACGGTCGCGCTCCTCACGCTCGGCCTCGCCGGGGTAATCGGGTTTACGGGGTCTTCGCGGACGAAGGGGCTTGCGATGGCCGCGTTCGGGCTTGCCATCGCCACCATCGGCCTCGATCCCTCGACGGGCGTCGAGCGGTTCACCCTCGGCAATATTCAGTTGCTTGGGGGGATCGGGTTTCTCGAGGTCGTGATCGGGCTGTTCGCGGTCTCGGAGGTGATGTCGCAGGTGAGCCGCGGCGGGAGCGCGCCGATCCGGACCCGATTCCGCGACATGCTCCTCACCGCCGAGGACTGGCGGAGATCGCGCATGGCGATCGCCCGAGGCGGCGTCCTCGGCTTCTTCCTCGGCGTGCTTCCCGGAGCCGGGGCGACCCTCGCCTCGTTCTTCTCATACGATGTGGAAAGAAGGTTTTCGAGACACAAAGAAGAGTTCGGACACGGTGCGATCGAGGGCGTCGCCGGGCCGGAGGCCGCGAACAACGCCGCCGTGAACGGAGCCTTCGTCCCGACGCTCACGCTCGGGATACCCGGATCCGGAACCACCGCCGTGCTTCTCGGGGCGTTCCTCCTCTTCGGTTTGCAGCCGGGGCCGCTCCTCTTCGAAGAGCAGCCCGACCTCGTGTGGGGACTCATCGCCTCGTTCTATGTCGGGAACCTCATACTCATCATTCTGAATCTGCCGCTCGCTCCGGTCTTCGCTTCGATCCTCCGTCTCCGGTACGGGTTCCTTTATCCGCTCATATTGCTTCTTTGCTTTGTGGGGGCTTATGCGGTCGAGAACCGGATGTGGGGTGTGTGGCTCGCGTTCGTGTTCGGTGTGATCGGGTACTTCATGAAGCGATATGACTATCCGGCCGCGCCGCTCATCCTCGGCCTCATCCTTGGCCCGCTCTTCGAGCAGGCTCTCGTACGCACCTCGTCCATCGGCGGGGGAGACTTCACCATCTTCTTCGGGCGCCCCATCGCACTCGTCCTCTTCGCGCTCGCCGCGATCGTCGTTGTCGGCCCGCTAGTTATGAAAGGCGTGAGCAAACTGACCTCGCAACGCAACCAACAAGGAGGCGACGGATCTTGAGAAACACCGACGGAAAGCACTTCCTTCAAATCCCCGGCCCGACGAACGTGCCGGACCGCGTGCTTCGGGCGATGTCCGAACCCGTAATTGACCACCGAGGCCCGAGCTTCGCCGAGTTCGCCTCGAAACTCCTCGAAGACCTCACAAAGGTCTTCAAAACGAACGGCCCGGTAATTTTGTACCCGTCCTCCGGCACCGGAGCGTGGGAAGCCGCGCTCGTGAACACCCTCTCGCCCGGAGACAAAATCCTCATGTTCGAGACGGGCCACTTCGCCACATTGTGGAAGGAACTCGCCGGAAAGCTCGAACTCGATGTGGAGATAATCCCCAGCGACTGGCGGCGCGGAGCCGACCCGAAAGCCATCGAGGAGAAGCTCGCCGAAGACCGCGACATAAAGGCCGTCGCCGTCGTCCACAACGAGACTTCGACCGGATGCGCGAGCCGCATAGCCGAGGTTCGGGCGGCGATGGACCGGGCCGGCAGCGACGCGCTCCTCTTCGTGGACACCATCTCCTCGCTCGGCTCCCTCGACTATCGCCACGACGAGTGGGGCGTGGACGTAACCGTCGGATGCTCGCAAAAAGGGCTCATGCTCCCGCCGGGCATCGGTTTCAACGCCGTGAGTGAAAAAGCCCTCGCCGCATACGAGTCGTCGCGGCTCCCGAAATCATACTGGGACTGGAAGCCGATGCTCTCCGAGAACGAGAACGGACGCTTCCCATACACACCCCCCACGAACCTTCTCTATGGGCTTCGCGAAGCCCTCACAATGCTCGACGAGGAAGGGCTTGAAAACGTCTTCGCCCGGCACAGCCGCCACGGCGAGGCGACGAGGCGGGCCGTACGGGCGTGGGGACTCGAAATATGGTGCGAGGAGCCGGAGGAATACAGCGACGTACTCACCGGGGTTCTCGTGCCGGACGGCTTCGACGAGGCCGAGGTTCGGGGCATCATCCTCGATAATTTCAATATGTCGCTCGGGAGCGGGCTTGGAAAGGTGAAGGGCAAAGTCTTCCGCATCGGGCATCTCGGGGATTTCAACGACCTCACGCTCGCCGGAACTTTGAGTGGGGTCGAGATGGGACTTTCGCTCGCCGGAATTCCGCATGAAAAGGGCGGGGTGGACGCGGCGATGGACTATCTCACGGAGAGCCTTCGGAC
>JACDAJ010000047.1 GCA_013695475.1 Rubrobacter sp.
CAATCCCCCCGAAGATTCCTCGAAGCCCGCCACTTTGGAGAACTATTCGGAGTACACGAAGCTCCCGGTGGACTTCCTGAAGGATCTCGGACTCCGGGAGTACCGCCATCTCGGGGAACCCGCCGTCGGCATGCCCTACCTCGACGAGACGGGCGGGAGGCTGCTCCTCAAACGCTCTCGGGTCTCGCTGACGGGCAAGCCGAAGGTGATGACCCGCAAGGGCGACAAGCACCGCCTGTACGGACTGTGGAGAATCGGGGAAGCGAAGGAGGCCGGGCATGCGTGGCTCGTCGAGGGGGAGTCCGACGCGCAGACCCTGTGGTTTCACCGGGAGCCGTGCATCGGCCTTCCGGGGGCGAATAGCTGGAAACAGGAATGGGCCGCCGATCTCGAAGGAATCGAGAGTCTTTATTTCGTAGTCGAAGACGAGGCCGGGGAAGAGTGCTGGAAGAAGCTCGCCGCCACGCCGGAGATCCGGGAGCGTCTCTACCGCGTCGAACTCGAAGGCGTGAAGGACGCCTCGGAGCTTCACAAGGCCGACCCCGACCGATTCGGGGAGAGGCTCTCCGATGCCCGCGAGAATGCCAGGGCGTGGCTCGACATCGCCGAGACGGAGGCCGAGGAGCGGGGTAGGGAGGCGTGGGCGCTTTGCAGCGAACTCGCCGAGGAGCCGCGCATCCTCGAAGTGTTTTCGGGGGATCTCGTGAAGTCCGGCGTTACCGGGGAGAGGAAGAACGGACGGCTCCTCTATCTCGCCCTCACAAGCCGGTTGCTGGATAAGATCGTGAGCGCGGCGGTGAAAGGGCCGTCCTCCGGCGGCAAGTCTTTTCTAGTCGGGCGGGTCGTCGGCTTCTTCCCGGATTCGGCGGTCTACCAGTTCACATCATTCTCGGAGAAGACGCTCTTCTATACCGAGGAGCCTCTCTCGCACCGCATACTCATACTCGCCGAGGCCGCCGGGGGCGGGGAGTATCAGGAATACACGATACGCACCCTCCTCTCCGAAGGGAGGCTCGAATACGAGTTCGTCGAGAAGACCGCCGAGGGACTCCGGGCGCGGCGCATCTGCAAGGAAGGCCCGACGGGCTTCATCACGACCACGACCCGCGAGAGCCTCCACCGCGAGAACGAGACGCGGTACATAAGCCTCACCGTAACTGACACGCGGAACCAGACGAGGGAGGTGTTCCGCGCCATCGCCGACGAAGGGCGTGAGAAGCCGGATCTCGAGAAGTGGCACGCGCTTCAAGTTTGGATCGAGAGTCGGGACAACCGCGTTACGATTCCCTACGCCGGGCGGCTCGCCGAAAAGGTCGGCAACGTCGCGGTGCGGCTCCGCCGGGACTTTTCGGTGATCCTCTCCCTCGTGAAGACCCATGCCATCCTCCATCAAGCGAGCCGCCAGCGCGACGGCGCGGGCCGGATCGTGGCGACGCTCGAAGACTACGCCCTTATCCGGGAACTCGTCTCCGGCCTCATAGCCGAGGGCGTCGAGGCGACCGTGCCGAAGATCGTCCGCGAGACCGTCGAGGTCGTCTCGAAGCTCGTCCGCGAAGGCGATGACGACTGGGTGACGAACCGGGCGGTCTCCGGGGAACTCGACATAGACCGGGCGGCGGCTTCGAGGAGGGTGAGGGCGGCCATTGACCGCGGATTCCTGAAGAACCTCGAAGACCGAAAGGGACACCCGGCGCGGCTCGTCCTCGCCGAGAGCATGCCCGAAGATCGGGAGATTCTCCCTGCTCCCGAAGACCTCGAAAGCGAGGCTCCCGAGGACGGGACGGGAACCGTTGACCTGTTGACTGTTGACGCCGGGGGGGTAAAGCACCCCCCTCCCCCTGAAGAGCCGGACGAGCGGGGTACCCCCGATAGGGAGAGGTTCATCGTATGAACACTCGCATGCTCCTCAAAAACCTCCGAGTCGAAGGCGTGGACCTCGAAGCCAAAGGAGGCCGGCTCCACGTGGACGCGCCCGCCGGGGTACTCACGGACGAACTGAAAGCCTCCCTCGTGGAGAGCAAGCCCGCACTCGTGGAGTTGCTCGAAAGGGAGCGGACGAAGCTCGAAGAAGCGGGGCGGCGCGGCCTCCTCATCCGCTACTCGAAAGCGCCCGGCTACATAGCCCTCCACGACCCGCTCACCGGGGAGTGGCACGACTTCCCGGAGTCATCTTGCCTCCCCGGTGTCGTCGAGAGCGCGAAGTCCGCGAACAGGGAGAGGCGGGCCGAGAAGAACGGAGGGGCGGTGCGAGGGAGTCGAGGCGAAACTATGGAGACCGTCGGACTTCGAGGAGATAGAGAGAACCCTAACTACGAGAGGAGCAGCATGAGCGAGGCAAGCGGGCAGCAAGCGCAGATAGACCACTTCGGCGGCTGTCCGAAGTGCGGCGGGAATGATGGATGCCTGAACGTAGGGCGCAGCCACTGGTTCGTGTGCCGTCGGCACAAAGTCCGGTGGTTCGTGGGAGCCAACCTGTTCTCGAACTGGCGGCATGAAGAGGATTGGGAGTGGGAGGAGAACGCGAAGGAATTAGAAGGATACGAGGAGGCGGAACCGCTCATGCCAGAGCCGTCGCCCGAACCTACCCGCGAAGAGTCAGAGGCGGAACTTGACGACATCTTCGGATGGTAGCGAAGCCGAAGACGAGCATCCAAGAGGAGGGTGATGGAAGCCGAGAGAGTCGAGGCCATCGAGGGCGGGATAGATCGCATCATCGA
>JACDAJ010000063.1 GCA_013695475.1 Rubrobacter sp.
AGCGGCGGGTGGCGCAGTCGTGCGTGTACGGTGTGGATCTGAATCCGCTCGCCGTGGATCTCGCAAAGCTCTCGCTGTGGCTCGCGACCGTCGCGAAAGACCGCCCGCTCTCGTTCCTCGACCACCATCTCCGGTGCGGGAACTCGCTCGTCGGGTCGCGCATATCCGAACTCGAACCGGGCGGACGAAAGAAGAAACGGGCGAGGAAAAAGGCCGAGGACGAATCGGCGCAATTATCCATGCTCGACGACGACTCGTTCCGGCTCTCGATGGGGAACGCCGTCGGTTCGATGTGGCTCATCGAAGAGTCCCCGGCGGATACGGTCGAGGAGGTGCGCGAACAAGAACGCCTTTACGAAAAACTCCGCGCCGACCTCACCCGAAGATACGCCCGCCTCGCCGACCTCGCCGCCGCCACGCACTTCGGCGACATCGGGGTGGACGCGACGTTGTGGAAGCCGCTCGCCGACTATGTGGCGAAGCCGTCCGCCGCGACGCTCCCGCAGTTTCAAAGGTGGCTCGACGCGGCGGAGAGAGAGTCGGGGGAGCGGCGTTTCTTCCACTGGGAACTCGAGTTCCCGGAGGTTTTCTTCGACAAGCAAGGACGGCCTCTCGGGGACGAGGCGGGCTTCGATGTGGTCGTCGGGAACCCGCCGTATGTGCGGCAAGAATCGCTCGGGCGCGAGATGAAGGGGTACTTCGAGGCGGCGTATCCCGAGACGTATCACGGGGTCGCCGACCTCTTCGTGTATTTCTTCGGACAGGGGATACGCCAATTGCGGCGGGGTGGGCGTCTCTCGTACATAAGCGCGAATAGCTGGCTGCGCGCCAACTTCGCCGGGCCGCTCCGGAATTTCCTCCGTCGGAATACCACGGTCGAGGAGTTAATCGATCTCGGAGACAATCATGTCTTCGCGGACGCTCCCGATTTATATCCGGCGATCCACATCGTACGTTATGACGATCCGCCCGACGAACACATCGCCGAGGCCGCCGTCTTCACCCGAGGCGAAGGTCTCTCCGACTTCGAGGAGAAAGTCGCCGACAAACTCTTCCCCCTCTCCATCCACGACCAGCCCGACGCCGGATGGCAGATCGGCGACGCCGCCGGACGCACCCTCTTCACAAAGCTCATGGCCGCCGGCAAACCCCTCGGCGAAGTCATTGACGGAAAGATGTACCGTGGCGTACTGACGGGTTTCAATGAAGCATTCGTCATAGACGGGGCCACGCGGAGGAAACTGATCGAAGAAGACCCGGCCTCGGAGGGGATCATAAAGCCCATTGTGCGCGGTGAGGATTTGCGTCCGTGGTATCAGGAAGACGAAGGAAAGTGGCTCATCGTCTCGAAATCGAGCGGCGACCATCCATGGCCGTGGGCCGGGGCTGGCGATGAGGCCGAAGAGATTTTCAGGCGAACATATCCCGCGATCCACAGCCACCTCGCTTCATTCGAGGAGAGGCTTCGCAAGCGAAGCGACAAAGGCCACAATTGGTGGGAACTCCGTTCGTGCGACTATTATGGAGCGTTCGAGGAAGAAAAAATCTTTTGGCCGGACATTGCGAAGCTGCCGCGCTTCTCGCTCGGTGGCGCGGGGGTGTACGCTGGGAACACGTGTTATTTGGCGGCTCTTTCGTCGCGGTACATGCTCGGCATTCTCGCCAGCCGCGCACTTTGGTTCGCGCTCACGCAACTCGGGCAGTCATTCGGCGAGCGCGCGGGAAACCTTCGGTACCGTCTGTTCGCGCAATCCATATCCCGGCTTCCGATCCCCGACGCGTCCGATGACGATCGCGAGGCGATCGGTTCTTTGGCGATGAGGATCACGGACGAGGCCCGCGCGCGTTACGCGCTCCACGAGAGGACGAGGCGGCGCGTCCACTCGGATCTCGGCTCGCCGGAGAAGAAGCTAAACAAGAAGCTCACGTCATGGTGGGATATCGACTTTCCCACTCTCCGCTCCGAGATAAAGAAGGTCTTCAAGAAAGACATACCGCTCGCCGAACGCGACGAGTGGGAAGACTGGCTCGAAGACCGACGCTCCAAACACGAACGCCACACGGCGGAGATAGTGCGCCTCGAAACCGAACTCAATGCTCGTGTCTACGATCTCTTCGGCCTCGGCCCGGAGGAGATCGAGATCATCGAAGAGACCACAAAGTATCGCTATGGCGAAGTATAAAAAGCTCGAAGACATCGCCGCCATAGGCGCGGACGACTTCATCGCCGAAGTCCGAAAGCGAAGGCCGCCTCACCCCCGGCGCGCTCGGCGACCTCCGAAGCGGATACGAAGAACTCGCCATCCCCGCCAAAGAAGCGAGGGCGAGATCCACCACCCTCGAACGCCGCCTCACCGACCTCGTAAACCACGCATACGGTCTCACCGAAGAAGAAATACATCTCATGTGGAGTACCGCGCCGCCGAGGATGCCGGGGTTTCGAGGATGATAGAGTGGCGTGTGCTATGGAAGTGACCGACTACTTCAGGCGAAATGTGCTGGAGGACGCGACTCGTTCGGATATAACAGTCGAGATGTGCGAAAGGGTCGTGGACGAAGCAGTGTATGACGACCAGCAGGAAAACGGCCTTTGGCGGATGTGGGGATACGTCCCGGAACTGGATCGCTATATTCGAGTGATAGCAAGCGCCGACCGCAAGCGGCTGATAAACGCCTTCAAGGACAGGAACTTCGCGCGTGAGCGAAGACGCGAAAGGAAGTGGGGAACATGAGGATTTTCTACTCGCCGGAGACGGACAGCCTCAACATCAAGCTCCGGGACGGGGGCGACGAAGCAGAGGGGGAAATCATGGGCGAGGATCTGAGCGAAAGCGTGGTCATTCACCGCGACGAAGCCGGGAAACTCTACCAGATCGAGATCCTCGGAAACGCCGGGGAGATGGCGGATCTCTCGCGCCTGGAAGTCGAAGGTCTCCCGGTCAGCGTGTCCGGCGGCGAACGAAAAGAGAGCAAAGCCGGGTAGAAAATGAAACGACCCCCCGGAGGGGATCGTCGGGCCGGGGCTGCTCACCCCGGCGGGGTGCGCGTAGTTTATAGTATTTCCGGGTTGCGATCAACGTCTTTGCGAGACGGGAGCGGATGATTATGGCGCAGCGCGTCGCCGCTTACATAGACGGCTTCAATCTATATTTCGGCCTCAAAGACAGGGGCTGGAAACGCTTTTACTGGCTCGATGTCGCCTTGCTTGTGGAAAATCTGCTCAAGCCGGGACAAGAACTTGCGGGGGTCAAATATTTCACGGCTCGCATCTCCGATCCTCCCGACAAACAGAGCCGTTAAAATGCCTTTCTCGAAGCGAACGCCGAGTTGGGAAAGTGCGCTATGTACTTCGGCCACTATCTGCAAAAACGGCGCGAGTGTCCGAGGTGTGGATACAAGCGGCAAGTATTCGAGGAGAAGATGACCGACGTGAACATCGCGGTGGAGATGATGGCCGATGTGCAACGGGATCGGTTTGACACCGCGCTGTTAATATCGGCGGACAGCGACTTGACGCCCCCGGCGATGAAGATAAAAGAGCTTTTCGAGAACAAGAAAGTCGTCGCGGCGTTTCCCCCGAAGCGAACTTCACAACGCCTCGCTTCCGTCGTGGACGGCCACTTCACCATAGGCCGCGGCAAACTCTCCAAAAGCCTCCTTCCCAAAACCGTCGAGAAGAGCGATGGCATCACAATCTCTCGCCCCAACCGATGGCGATAATCCCTCCACGGCTCAATCCAAAATAGCGGAAATTGGTGGGTTTCGTCTCCGTTACCATAGCGTACGATAAGAAGGTGAAGCCGAACGGGGACATGATCGAATACCGCCGCGACAACCTTCTCGACGACGACGCGGAAGCCCTCGTAAACACGGTGAACACCGTGGGAGTCATGGGTAAAGGCATCGCCCTCCAATTCAAGAAACGCTTCCCCGAGAATTTCAAAGCGTACAAAAGGGCGTGTGAAAAAGAAGAAGTGGAAGTCGGGAAGATGTTCACATTCTTCGTCGGCAATTTGAATAATCCGAGGTACATAATCAACTTCCCCACGAAAGAACACTGGCGCGGGAAGTCCCGGATCGAGTACGTGGAGGACGGCCTCGAAGACCTCGTCCGCGAGGTCGAGGAGCGAGGCATAAAGTCCATAGCCATACCTCCGCTCGGATGCGGCATCGGCAGCCTCGAATGGGAAGAAGTACGGCCACTCATAGAGAAAGCCGTTGCGCGGATGTCCGGGGGCGAGGCGCACGTATATGAACCCGGCAGCGTGCCGGAGCCAAAGGCGATGAAGGTGGGCACCCCGAAGCCCCATCTGACTACTGCGAGGGCGGCCATGCTCAAGCTCATAGATCTTTACGGCGTCGCGCAGTATCACATAGGTCGGCTCGAGGCGCAAAAACTCGCGTACTTCGCGCAAGCCGCCGGAGAAGAGTCTTTCGGCCTCGATTTCACGGAGGACAAGTTCGGCCCATTTGCCAAAAAGCTAAACTTTCTCCTAGAAATCCTGGAAGGCCATTATATAGTCGGGTATGGGGACCACAGCCAGGGTTCCCAAATAAATCTCCTCGACGGAGCGAGCGAGGCCGCCGAGGAATTCCTGCGAACCCACCCCGAGTCAATGGAACATATAGAGTGCGTTGCCGCCCTCATCCAAGATTTCGAGATCCCATACGGCATGGAGCTTCTCTCCACAGTTCACTGGGCAGCCACTCAAAAAGGGGCGAACTCCCCCGAGGAAGCCGCTCAAACAGTGCGAAACTGGACACCGCGCAAAGGCGATCTCTTTAACGAACGGCACGTACGAGTCGCCTGGGAACGCCTCGAAGAAGAAGGCTGGCTCCCTTCCGAATCGCTCGTCCATAACTGA
>JACDAJ010000067.1 GCA_013695475.1 Rubrobacter sp.
TCCGCCGCCTCGAAATAGTCGTCGATCTCGAGCATGAGGCTCTGGAAGGCGGACTGCGTGTCTATGCGCCGCGCCCGAAGCTCCTCGATGAAGCCCCGGAACTTGTCGTCGAAGTCCGACTGCTCGAAAACGTATCCCGCGTACGGAAGCACGTCGCCGAGTTGCCACACGATGGGATGGACGCAATGGTCTTCGCCGCGGGCGTTCCGCCGGGTGTTCAGTTGCCGCGCCGAAACGTCCGAGACGTTGAGTTCGCGCTCGCCCTCGTCCATCCCGTACCGGAGCGGAGCGAAGATGCTCAGTTTCTCGAAAGCCTCCACGTCGAGGTCGAGGGCTTCGTACATGCCTTTTTCTTCGGGGGATAGGCCGCGAACCCCGGCTCCCTCGTATCTTTTGGCGAGTTCGTCGTCGCCTTCGGGGGCTTCGATGGGCTTGTCGAGAAAGAGGAGGTCCGCGCCCTTCACATTGAACATGAGGGCGGCGACCTTTTTGTTCTCGGTTTTCTGGAAGATGGAGGAAATCGTGAACAAAGCATGGCTCGTCTTCGTCGAGAGGCCGCTCATCCCCGTGATATTGAGATGCCCGGCCTCCGGCCCGAGGAGATATTCCTCGTCCACATAAAGGGGGGTTCGCTGCGGAGTTCCCTCATCCACCTCGTTGCCGTTCTCGTGGAGGAGCATGGGTATTTTGGTTCCCGAGAAATCCTCGGCGCCGAGCGCGAACTCGATGGCTTCGCTCGTCGCGAAGAAAACCGGGCCGCTCCTCACCGGGCGCTTGCTTTGCTTCTTCTCGTGCCGGTGCTTCGTCGCGAGGACACGCGCTTTGAAAACGAGGATCTCGACTCGATCCGAAAGGGCTTCGAGGGCGGCGTCCCCGTCGCGGGCGTAGAAATCGTCGAGGAAACTTTGGAGGTCGGAGTATCTTTGCGGGTCGTCGAGGACGGCCACGGCTGTCGCGTCCTCGGCTTCGGCGGCGACGATGTGGCCGATGTCGAGGCGTTGTGCGGCTTCGGATTCGCTCGTCCAGAAATAGAATTCGTGGGCGGTCGCCGGATGCTCCTCGCTCGTGACGACCCGTCCGACGGGGTCGGATCCGGTGTCGAGGAAGTTGTCGTGGATGAAGCTCAAATTGCCCTCCCTATAAAGATGCGATCTCTCGTTCGAGGCGGAGCCGGGCGCGGCGGTTTCCGTGTATGGTCGGTTTCAAGATATTTTCTACGTAGCCTATCGGGTAGATCATGGACGGCCACCTCGGGTCGGGCTTGGCGAGCGGAGCCCGCTCGGCGAGTACCCACCGGCTCACCTCGTCGAAGGCCCGTGTCTGCTCCGCCCCCGATGCGTCCGGCACGACGCTCTCGACCCGGACGAGCCCGCTCGTCGCATCCACACCCTCGCTCCCCGCGTCGGCGGGCCACAAGCGAATGTACCACGAGGCTCGTTCCTCCTCCGACCTTCCGGTGTCGCGTCGCTCGGCTCGCCACGGAGGGACGAAGGCCGTGGTTCGGTTTCCGGCTTCGAGGTCGAGGAGCATGCGGGCTTCCTCACCGCCGAAAAACAGGCGGCGCGCGTTTTTTATCAATCCGACGGCGTTTTTCACGGGGAGGGGGAGTTGTCCGTCAACGGCGATCCACGAGTCGCCCGTATCCATCTCCGACCACCGCCGGAGGAGTTCTTCCTCGAGCGAAGCCCGAAGCGAACTCGCCCGGCGATATGCTCTTTGTCTGAGGCCGGAATAATCCGAGGGGTCAACGTATGGCTCGTGGTACGTCGAGTCAACGAGGATGTCGGCGCTTCCGGCGGAGATGGCCTCCCCGTCGCGCTCGACGAGGGGAATCCCGGCGTTTTGGACGGCTTCGTAAAGAGCGTTCGCGCCGGGGTCGTTCGCGTTGTGCGGAAGTATGATCGCCCGGAGAAGCGGCGGAACACCTTCGATGTCGAAGCGCCGGATGCGTTTCTCCTCGCGCCGGACGACGCATGCCGCGACGGTCGTGACGACGACGGGGACGGTTCCGATGCGTCCGATCTCCTCGGTCGCCTGTACGCCGTCGAGGAAATACTCGAGCCGACTGAAACCCTCCGCTTCGCCGGGGTCCCGGGAAATGACGGGGGAATTCTCGAACGGGTCGAGGCTGTCCTTCCGCCCTTCCTCGTTCTCGTCGAAGGGATGCGAGTTGAAACGCTCCCATTCGAGGTCGGAGCCTCCGGCGGTGAATTTCACGCCGCTCCTCGAAGCCTCCCGGAACGCCTCCCCGAGAACGCCCACGAAGTCGTTTGCTTTGCTTCCCTGTGGCATGGAAAACAGTATACGCGCCACGCCGGACGGAAACATAAAGACCGGGAGTCGGGAGGCGCTCGGGTCGCTCCGCTCCGGGGAGTCGGGAAATAGGGAGTGGGGAAAAGCAAATCGCCGAGATTTTCGCCGTCGGCGCCTCATGCCGAGTCCGGGTGGACGGTTCCGCGTTCCCCGAGACGCGCCCGGTGAGCCGTCCCCCGGCGAATGGGTTTTTTGGGCGCGGCGCGTGATGGTTTCTTCACCCGGACTCGGTGTCGCCCGCGATCGGCGAAGGATGCGATCCCATGAAGCGAAGCGACCTCACGGAGTGAGCGAAAGCGAGCGTCTCACGACCTCACCGCGACCGGAGGGAGCATGAGCGAAGCGAGTTTATTCGCGAGGTTCGGGAAGCTCCGGCGGCTCGAATTGCCGTTCGGCGAGGGAGACGGCGCTTCGGAAACTCCGGCGTTCTTCGGGGGTTTCTTGATATGTTTCACGCGCCATGCGGAGGATTTTCTTCGCGTCGTCTCTTTGTTCTTTGGCGTTGTTTATTTCTTTCGAGAAGGCGTATGCGAGGTCGTCATTCTCCATCTCGTAGAAATGGAAAAAGATGGTTTTTTGGCGTCCGAGGCCGGAGATGGCGGCGTCGCCGGAGGCTTGTGAGATGTTCAAAAGCGTGTCGCCCGTGAGAATTTCGCCGCCCGCCGGGAAGACGGAGAAGGCGAGGCGGACGACGGGGCCATAGTGGGTTTTGTAAAACTCGAGTTGTCTCACGATGCTCGCCGGGCCTCGGATGCCGTCTATTTCATCCTTCGCCGCCGCGACTATGACGTGCCCTTGCGGGGGCTTCATCGAGGAGCGGCCTTGTGTGGATATGGCGCGCGCCTGTACGCCGCGCCCGGCGACCGCCGATGCGATGCTTTTCCTCACGCTCTCGGGGAGGTCGAGTCCCTTCGTCTCTTTCGGGTCTTTCGTTTCTTCCGTCATTTGCCGAATCTCTCGAAGAGGCGGGTGAAATAGGCGACGGTCTCGAAATAGTCGTCGAGCTTTATGGATTCGTTTGGCGAATGTATCCGGCTGTTCATGTTCGCGACGCTCCCGGTCATGACGGTCGGGATGCCGAGTTCGGTGGCGATGAGCGAGGTCGGGCCGCTCCCCCCGATGGTCGGGTACACGGTCGCCTCGTTTCGTCCGACATCGCGCCATGCGGCGACGGCGGTTTCGACGATGGGGGAATCCACGGGGGTTTTCGCAGCCTCGACGCCGTGGAGGTCAATGACCTCGACATCCGTGAAACCCCGTTTGTCGAGATGATCCCGGATGAGTTCGACGACAGGTTCGGGGCTTTGCCCGGAGACGAGCCGGAAGTCCATTTTGACGAACGCCTCGGACGGGACGATGGTTTTCGAGCCGGGTCCGGTGTATCCGGATTGTATGCCCGCGATGTTCGCCGTCGGGCGGAGGAGGTATTCGCGGAGAGCCTCTTCGCCCGACAAATTCCGGTCGAAGGACTCGACTCCCCATGATCTTTTCAATGACGACTCGTCGAAGGGGATGTTTTTTATGGCTTCGAGGTCTTTTTCGCTCGGTTCGTCGGCGAGTTCGTGGAGGCTGTCGAGGGTTATTTCGCCGCTCTCGTTCTTGATGGTTCGGAGGGCTTGAATGAGTCGCCACACCGGGTTCGGGGCGATGCCGCCGAACATGCTGTGGAGGTCGTGGGACGGCCCTTTCGTCCGGAGTTCGACGTATGCCATGCCCTTCGTGCCGCAGCAAATTTCGGGGCGTCCGGTCTCGTCGCGCATCGAGCCTTCCCAAAGGCATGCGTCGGCGGCGAGGAGCTCGGCGTTCCTCCGGGCGAAGGGGGCGAGGTTCGGGCTTCCGACTTCCTCCTCGCCCTCGATGAAGAATTTGAGCTTGAAGGGGAGTTCGCCATGTTCCTCGATGAAGAAGCGGAGGGCTTGAATACGAGCCATGACGTCGCCTTTGTCGTCGGCGACGCCTCGGGCGAAGAGGTGTCCGTCTTTGATCGTCGGCTCGAAGGGGTCGGAGTTCCAAAGTTCGAGGGGGTCGGGGGGCTGCACGTCGTAGTGGCCGTACGAGAGGAGGGTTTTGTCGCCACTTCCGATCTCGGCGTACACGACCGGGTGGCCTTCGGTTTCGAGTATTTTCGCTCTGGCGCCCGCTTCTTCGAGCTTGTTTTTCACCCACTCGGCGCATGCGCGGAACTCGCCGGAGTCGTCGGGTTCGGCAGAGATGGAGGGCATTCGGAGGAACTCGGTGAGTTCCTCGAGAAGGGTGTCTTTATTGGCGTTCACGCGCTCTCTCACGTCCATGGGCCCTCTCCGCTCGCTTTCGGGAGAGGGTAGCATTTTCGCGGCTTCGGGCGACGGTGCGGCGTGGTTCGGCGTGGGGGGCGCATGATAGTATTCAAAGTGGTCATGGCTATCGAGAAGAGACGCGACGAGGAGGAGCCGGAGGGTCGCCGGAGCTATGGCGGCGACGCGGAGTTTTGGTCGAGCCTCGGCCTCGACATCGAGAAGATGAATCCGAGGGCGCAGGCTGTGACCGGCATCGTGACGGGCGGGGCCATTTTGCTCGGCACGGCGGCCCTCATCCTCTTCACGAATTTCTGGTGGCTCATCTTCGTTTTCGGGTGGTTTTTGTTCCCGGCTCTCGGGGCGTTCGCGCGGGGTGTCGCGGGGCTTGTGGATTCGCCGAAGGAGGAGAAGCGGCTTCCCGAGAGCGACAAGGAGCGGGAGCTTCTCGAGGCGATGAGGGAGAAGGGCGAGCTCACTCCGGCGCAGGCGGCGATGGAGACGTCGCTCTCGGTGAAGGAGGCGGACGGGATGCTCAAGGAGCTTGCCGAGGGCGGGCATCTCGACGTGAGGGTGCGCGGTGGCGGCCTCTTTTACGCTCTGTGGGACCACGACCGGGGCGGGTTCGACCGTGGTTCGGAGGGGTAAAGGGGGAGTCGCCGTCGTGGTATCATTCGAGTCCCGAAGGGGCTGTTTCGAGGACGAAAAGTTGGCGGCGCGTAGGATCCGAGGCGCGGGGTAAACAGGTTCATATGGAAGATAGAAGGCTCCCAGAGACTCTCGAAGAAGCGTATAGCCTCCGGGACGGCGCGGATTCCCTCGAAGACCACGACTTTTATCAGGAGCAGGTTTTCCGCCTCCGGCGCGAGGAGTACCGCGCCCGCGGCATCCGCACCGAGATCTCCTCCCGCAGGCGCGAGCGCCAGAGCGCGATCGAGTTCTCCCGCGAGATGTTCTTCCTCGAGGTCTCCGAGATCTCCGGCCGGAACGGCGGGGGCGAGAGGCACGCCCGCGCTTCGCAGCTCGACGCCCGCCGATACGCCACCCGCCTCGACACGCACGCTTTTTTGAAACAGCTCGCCTCGCCGCATTCGGGGGCCGTGGGTCTCTACCGGAGGAATTATTTGGCGCTTCTGCGGGTGGGATGCTCGGCGCCGGATGCGTATTATCTTTCGAGGGTCATCGGGCTTGCGGACGAGGGGGAGTTCCGCTCCGCCGTCGAGAACGTCCGCCAGACGGGGTTTCCGGGCGGGAAGATGTCGTACGCCTTGGAGAAGACGGCCATAC
>JACDAJ010000091.1 GCA_013695475.1 Rubrobacter sp.
CGGTGACGTCCTCGTTTCGCAACTGCTCGGGCGAGGAATAAAGCGCGGTGCCGAGATACGAAGCCGTCATCGTCGTCACCCGCGTCTCGTAAAGCGCGCGGGCGATGCCGAAGTCGGTGAGCTTCGGCCTCCCGTACTCGTCCATGAGCACGTTCTGCGGCTTTATGTCGCGGTGGACGACACCCCGCTCGTGGGCGTGCGCGAGGCCCGCCGCGAGGTCGGCCCCGATGCGCGAGAGTTCCGATTCGGGCATCGGCCCCTTCTCGTCCATCATGTTTTTCAGGTCGCCGCCGGGGACGTATTCCATGACGATGTACGAAGTCTCGCGGCCTTCGTCGTCGGACTCCTTTCCGGCGTCGTAAACCTGGACGATGTTCAGATGGGAAAGCTTCGCGGCGAGGCTCCCCTCCCGCTCGAATCGAAAGGCGAGATCCGAACCCTCGAATCCGGGATGGAGGATTTTGACGGCCACCGGACGGTCGAGAATCTCGTCGCGCCCGAGATAAACGGTCGCCACTCCGCCGACGGCGATGCCGTTCTCGAGCGTGAACCTTCCTCCCACCCGCCTCATCTCGATGCCTCCCGGAAGACTATACGACCTCCCGCCCCATCGCCCCCGCGAACGGCGAAAGCGCGTCCTTCAAACCCTTCAAATCCCCGACCGAAAGAGCTTGCTCCGCGTCGCAAAGCGCGTTCTCCGGCTCATGGTGCGACTCCACGAGAAGCCCGTCCGCCTCCGCCGCCACACTCGCTTTCGACAAAGGAATGACGAGGTCGCGCCGCCCGGCGGCGTGGGACGGGTCGACGATCACCGGAAGATCCGTCAATCTTTTCGCCACGATGATCGCCGAAAGGTCGAGCGTGAAGCGCGTGCTCGTCTCGAAGGTTCGGATGCCGCGCTCGCAAAGAACGACGTTCTCCGCGCCCTCGGAGGTGATGTACTCCGCCGCGAGGAGCCACTCGTCCACGCTCGCGGCGAGGCCGCGCTTCAGGATCGCGCCGTGATCCGTCCCGGCGATGGCCGCCCCGATACGTCGGAGGAGCGAGAAGTTTTGCATGTTCCGGGCCCCGATCTGGATGACTTCGGCATGCTCCATCACGAGTTCGATGTCGTACGGATCCATAACCTCGGTGACGACCTTCAGCCCGAACCTCGACGCGACCTCAGACATTATTTCCAGCCCTTCCCTGCCGAGTCCCTGGAAAGAGTATGGGGAAGTCCTCGGTTTGAAAGCGCCGCCCCGGATGTATCCGAAGCCGGATTCCTTCACGGCCTTCGCGCCCTCGAAAAACTGATCGTAGCTTTCGACGGTGCATGGCCCGGCTATGACGCGGAAGGCTCCGGGTTTTATCATGCCGTTCGGAGTATGGGCGTTCGACTTCGCTCCGGTCGAGAGATCCATATTATTGCCTCGGCTCGCTTCTTTGGATCTCGATGTCCCGTATGCGGTGGAGGATCATCTCGAAGATATCGCGCATCGAGGAATCGTATATCGGGCCGTCGTTTTTTTCGACGGCGCGCCGGAGTATCTCCTCTTCGCGCTTCGGGTCGAAGAGCGCGACGCCCGCCTCGCCCTTGAGCGCGACGAGTTCCTGAACGATCCTCGCGCGCTCGTTGAGAGTGTGGATCAAGGCGAGATCCACATCGTCCACGCGCTCCCTGAGTTCGCGTATCCTGCCCTCGATTTCGGCTTCGGTCATATACTTCGATTGTAGCAGTTTGAGCCGTCGGCCATCAGCCGCGAACCGCCAGCGAAACCACCCCGAAACACCACCCGCCCACCGAACCCGCCATGTTGAAAGCCCGCGTAAAGAGGAATATCTTTTAACGGCGACACCACTTGAAACGAAAGCCGCGAGGCGGCCGAAAGGAGCGCATGAATTTCAGGGAGGAGCTCGACCCGCTCAGGCCATACGTCCCGCCGAAGTCGTGGCGGATGGCCGCCGAAGGCGCCGACGAAAACAATTACGCGAAACTCACCTCCAACGAACTCTCCTTCGGCCCGCTCCCCGAAGCCGAGACCGCCCTCACCGAAGCCCTCACCCGGGCGAACCGATACCCCGACAGCCACGTTTCCCGCCTCCGCGAAGCCGTCGCCGACGCGAACCCCGGCGCCGAAACCTCGAACGTCCTCGTCGGCAACGGCTCCAGCGAAGTCATCTTCAACGTCCTCCAACTTCTCCCAATCGGCGATGTCGTCTTCGGATGGCCGTCTTTCAGCATGTACCCCACAACATGCGCCATCCTCGGCATGAATGCCCGCGAAGTCCCACTCACGAAAAACGAGGAGTTCGACCTCGAAGCGATGTTCCGAACCGTCTCGGACGAAACGCGGGCCGTCATTCTTTGCAACCCGAACAACCCGAGCGGCACATACCATCCCCTCGACCGGGTACGCGAGTTCGCGAAAGAGCTTCCGGAAAACGTCGTCCTCATCGTGGACGAGGCGTACGTCGAGTTCGTGGACGATCCGAAGTATACCGACTCCCACACCCTCGCCCTCGAAAGCCCGAACGTCGTCGTGGCACGGACTTTCTCGAAGGCGCATGGGCTGGCGGGGCTTCGCGTCGGGTACGGCGTCGCCTCGAAAAACATCGCAGACTACGCCGAGCGGGTTCGGTTCCCAGTCTCGGTGAACCTCGCCGCGCAAGCCGCCGCCACAGCATCCATGCTCGCCAAAGAAAAGGTCGAAGAACGCGCCCGATTCGTCATCCGGGAGCGGAGCCGCCTCGAAAACGCTTTCGGGGATGCGAACCTCGATTTCATACCCTCGCAAGGAAACTTCATCATGGTTCGCTTCGCCGCCTCGGATTTCGAGAAGTGCGGCGTCCTCGTCCGGGAAGGCGAAGCACTCGGATACCCCGGGTGGAGCCGCGTAACGGTCGGGAACACCGAGGAAAACGACCGGGTCATCGGAGCATTGTGAGGTCGGATTTCGTTTCCGAAACCCGCGCACGCGCTTCGCTTGCCGCCTGTCAGCTTCTCGGGGGGATGGCGAACGTCGCATGAAACCTTCGCTCGCGCCGCCTCCGGCGAACAATCGTGAAGAAATGGAGGCTCCGACGTCTCCGAGGCGGAAGATTCTCGCGTTCACGGCGCTCGTGTTCGTGGTGTTTTCCGGCTCCGTCACCGCCCTCCTCCTTCATCTCGGACAGGGAGCGTTCGCGTCATTGCTCGCCGGATTCTTCGTCGGGGCGACGGCGGCCATCGAAGTCGGATGGTTCGGCGGGAGAGCCTTTTTTGGGGAGGACGCATGACGCGGAATCTGGATAATCGCTTTCCGAAAGTCGCATCCGTCCTTTCCCGGCTCCCGGCTCCCGAAGCGGGGTCTCTTCGCTCCGGGGAGTGGGAAGTCGGGAAGTGGGGAGTCGGGGTCGGTCCCGGCTCGCTCCCCCGCGGCGCCTCCGCATCCCCGCCCGGCGAACTCTCGCCTCGCTCAAGCCGGGGATTCGGGGCGGACGCTTCGCCTTCGGGCTTTCCCCGCTCCCTCACTTTCCGAGCGGCTCCCGGACCCGCCGAGTATGGGACTCTTCATCCGGGTTCCGCATGACGCGCTCGCTCGGGATCATCGGCGTCGGACTCATTGGCGGCTCCATCGGACTCGCCGCGAGAGAGTCCGGGTGGGATGAGATCGTCGGCGTAGACGCGCCCGAAGTCCTCGAAGAAGCATCTTCCCTCGGCGCGATTGACCGGGCTTCGACTTTGAAGGAGATTCGCGGCGTGAACCTCGTCGTCCTCGCCGCCCCGATCTCGAAAATCAAGGAACTCCTCTCCGAACTTTCCCCCACCGACGCTCTCATCACCGACGTCGCGAGCACGAAAACGGCCATCGTCGGCGAGGCCGAGTCGCATGAACTCCGCTTCGTCGGCGGACACCCGATGGCCGGGAGCCAGCTCGCCGGGGTGTCGAACGCGAAAGCCGACCTCTTCCGCGGCGCGCGGTATTTCCTCACTCCCACCGAAAACACCGACCCGGACGCATACCGGGAAATCTCGGCGTTCGTGCGGGATTTCGGCGCGATGCCGACCGCCGTCGAGCCTGAGAAGCACGACCTCCTCATGGCCGCCGTCTCGCACCTTCCGCACCTCATGGCCGCCGCGCTCCTCAAAGTCGCCGCGGACATCTCGCCGGAGGCGCTTTCCTTTGCCGGGTCGTCTTTCCGCGACCTCACCCGCGTCGGCTCCTCGAACCCCGAATTATGGTCGGATATTTTGGCGGAGAACGCGCCCGCGCTCGGGGAGGCGCTCGGGGCGTTCGCCGGGGCGATGGCGCAACTCGGGAGCGAAGTTCAAGACAAACAAAGCATGGCGAAGCGCTTCGACGACGCGAGGGAAGCATACGACGCGCTCGGCGGCATCCTCATCGAGCGGAGCGGGGAAAACCTCGACCTCGCCATCCCGGTCGAAAACCGTCCCGGTGTTTTCTCCGAGGTCACGACGCTCATGGGATCGAACACAATAAACATCCTCGATTTGTACGTGCGCCACTCGAACACGGAGCGGGCCGCGCTCGTCCTCACCCTCGACGCGGGGGACGCGGAGAAAGCCCGGAAACTTCTCAGAGACACGGGGTTCCGGGCGGAGATACTCGGGTGAGGCTCCCTTCGGTCGCCGTGAGGTCGTGAGGCGCTTCGCTCCTTCGTCGCTCCGCTTCGTGAGATAGTGAGTCGTATTTACCGACCTCACGAAGCGAAGCGATCTCACGATTTCACGAAGCGAAGCGACCCTGTGAACCATCCACACGTTCGGCTCGACGTACTTTCCGATGCCGTTTTCGATGTCCATTTCGACCGGGACGAGCGCGCCTTCGACGATGTATTCGCCGCTTTCGTGGGAGCGCATCTTCGCCCATTTCTCCCACTCGGAGATGGAGCCGGTGATCCTCATTGACTCGGGCGCGACGCGGGCGACCTTCGCCCCGAGGCGTTCGTGGACGCGCATCCACGGGTCGAAGAGGAGGCCGTCGGAGTCCCGTTTCCATCGCACATAATTTCCCATCGGTGTGAGTGGATAAAGGCTCTTCATGGTCGGTCGCACGGGCGCGACGAGGGTATCGAAGCCGTGTCTCGCGGCCACTTCTTTCATCGCTTCGAGGACGACGCGGCTCAAACCGCGTCTTTGGTTTCCTTCGCCGACGACGGCGAGGAGCGCGGAGAGAATGGTGGGCGAACGTCCTTCTTCGAGGTCACGAAATCCATGTTCGAGAGCGGCGTCGAGGCCCGCGTCGGGGAGATTTTCCACGTCCCACGAAAGCGGGATGGTGTTTCCCGCCGCGACGACTTCGCCACTTTCGACGATGGCGATCTGGAATTGTGGAAAGTCGGAATAAAGCCTCGTCCATAAACGATTGACCGCCTCATCGTGGTGCATGAACTCGGGCATCGCCCCCGAGTCGAGAGACCGTGCCTTCTCTTCGAGATCCGGCCTTTCGGCGAGTGTAAAAACGGAGAAGGACACGCTTTTATGCGAAGATCTCCGACACCGGAAGCCTCCATCCGGGAACCACGTCCGCCCCGTCAATGGCGTCGCCTTCCGTGAGGATGCGGATGTCGTCTCGGGAGCGGTACACGGTCGCGGTCTTCCGCCTCGGCTCGACGACGATGACCATGCGGCATCCGGCCTCGAGCCATTCGAGGGACTTTTCGACGACCTCGGAGTGGGTGTCGTTCGGGGAGACGACTTCGACGGCGAGGTCGGGCGCTCCGAGCCAGTATCCCTCGACCTCTCCCGTCGCTTCGAGACGCTCCCGGCTCACGAAAGCGGCGTCGGGGGCGCGGACTGTGTCGGGGTTCGAGGCGATATGGAAGCCGGTTCCGGCGGCGTATGAGCGTCCGAGATGATCGGCTTCGACGTGGTTTACGAGGGAGCCTCAGATATTTCCAGCCACGAATCCTTCCTCGGCTTCCGCGAACGGCATCTTTATAAGTTCACCCTTCACCAATTCGCAGCGAAACTCGATGCTCGGCATGCGGAGGAGTTCCTCGGCTGTCATTTGTCGCTCTCGAATGGTCATCTTCGCTCCGACCGTCGTTCGCCTCGCTCGTTCTCCATCATACTATCCGACCGCCTCATATAGCGCGTCGCATTCGCTTTCGAGGACGCCGCGCGTTATATCCACTTCGCCGAAAGCCGAGCGGGCGACGACTTCGTGGATCGGGATCTCCGTCCGGAGCATCCCGAGCTTTTTCAATGTCTCCGCCGACGTGCCGATGACGACGCGGGGAATGCCCGCCCATATGATGGCTCCGGCGCACATCGGACACGGCTCGGCGGTCGTGTACAAAGTGAGCGAGTTCCACTCCACGCCGGGATTTTTCTCGGCGAGGTCGTATATCGCGGCGGTTTCACCGTGGCGAACGGGGTTTTTGTGTCCCTCGTTGAACGCCGTGGCGAGAACTTCACCGGAGGCATCGTCCACGATGACCGCCCCGAACGGCGAGTCGGGATTCTTGCTCGCGGCCTCGATGGCGAGGCGCATGTACGCTTCGTGGCTCATTTGCCGAGGATGTGTCGGAGCGCGCCTTCGAGTTCGGGATGGCGGAAGCGATAATTCGTCGCTTCGAGCTTCGTCGGCTCCATGCGGGCACTCGTGAGGAGAAGAGCGTCGGCGACCTCGCCGAGCATGATCCGGGCGGCGGACGCGGGGAGCGGGAGGAGGGTCGGGCGTCCGAGGACTTCGCCGAGGACTTTCGTGTACTCGGCGTTCGTCATCGGGTTCGGGGAGCCGACGTTCACCGGGCCGATCACCGCGTCGTTTTCTATGGCGTGGCGGATGGCTCCGACGAGGTCGTCGAGGGCGACCCAGCTCCAAAATTGTCCGCCGCTCCCGACCTTTCCGCCCGCGCCCATTTTGAAGATCGGGAGCGTCGTCCCGAGTGCGCCTCCTTGCGTGTAAAGCACGATCCCGATTCTCGGATGGACGACCCGGATCCCCGCCTCCCGAGCCGCGTCCGCCGACGCCTCCCAAACTTCGCAAACCTCGGCGAGGAAGTCCGAGCCGGGGCCGCTGTCCTCCCGAAGAAGCTCGTTCCCCCGGTCGCCGTAATACCCGACCGCCGACGCGCTCACGAGGACGTTCGGTTTGTCAGAGAGCTTCGCCAAAGTCTCCGAAAGGAACGTCGTGCCTTGCCTGCGGCTGTCCATGATGCGGGCTTTCTTTTGCGGCGTCCACCGCTCGGTTATGGGGTTCGAGCCGACGATGCTCTCCCCGGCGAGGTGGACGGCCGCGTCATGCCCTTCGAGGCGCGACGAGTCCACGCTCCTCCGCGAGGGATCCCACCGGACCGTGTCCTCCGAAGACGGCTTCGAGCGGCTGAGCGTTGTGACTTCATGCCCCGCCCCCCGAAGCTCCTCGGACAACGCCGTCCCGACCATCCCCGTCGCCCCGCTTATGAGAATCTTCAAAGCTCCTCCTCAAGTTGGTTCCACACATGATAACTTTTACCCGTGAGAACATACTCCCACGCTCTTTTGACATACGCGGCGATACGCCTCGCAAAGCACGAATCTCCGAAGAAGACCGCCCCCGCCGCCGCCGGAATCGGAGCGACGCTCCCGGACATCCCGATGGCCCTCGGCGCCGCATGGCTGTGGGCAAGGGGAAGGGAGTTTTCTCATTCGGACTTCGACAAAGAAGTTTGCGGGAGGAGCCTCTTCCGCGACCCGGACGCCGCACTCCACTCCGCGCTCGCCGTCGCATCCGCGATGTTCATCGAGCACGCTTTCCGGGGGAAACCTTCGCATGGAAACCGGGCGACACAATCTTTTCTATTCCGGGCGTTCGCCGCCGGCCCGGTGGAAAGAGGCGCTCCGGCGAACTTCGCGTCGGCGTTCCTCCTCGGATGGGCCGGACACATACTCACGGACTTCCTCACCCACGGCAAAGACGCCCGCCCGGTTTTCTGGCCCGTCTCGGAGTGGAAATTCGAGAGTCCGGTTTCTTATCGGGAGCGGGAGCGTCATGGAAGGACGTTCACCATCGTCGAACACGCGGCGGTTTTGGCGGCCGCGAGCCTCCTTCTCATCGAGGCGAGGCGGACCGTCCGGGAAAGCTGACGGCCGGCCGCTCGTGGCGTCGAAGGCGGCCCGTTCACCGCCCGAGTTCCCGGCGAGCGATGTCGTCGCGATTCTGGAGCGATTTTCTTTCTCCGGCGTTGTTCTCGTTCTTCTCGCTCGCCATCGAGGCTCCTCCGGCGAGTGCGCCGACGACCCCCGCCAAATCCTGCAACTCCGACGGGATGACGAAGAGCTTGTTCGCGTCGCCCTTCGCCATCTCCGGGAGGGTGCGGAGGTACAAATAGCGGAGAGCCTCCGGTGAAAGCTCGCTTTCGTCGAGACGCTCGAACAACGCCCCGGCCATCGTTATCTGGGCTTGCTGGACTTTCTGGTACGCATCAGCCTCGCCCTCGGCCCGGAGAACCTGGGAGCGTTGGTCGCCTTCGGCTTTCAGAATCTCCGACTCTTTCTGCCCCTCGGCTTTGAGGATGGCGGAGCGTTTTTCGCCCTCGGCGGTGAGGATCGCGGCGCGACGGGTTCGCTCGGCTTGCATCTGTTTCTCCATCGCTTGCTGGATGTCTCGCGGGGGCGTTATTTCCTTCAGTTCGACGCGGGTTATCCGCACACCCCATCCGCCCGTTACTTCGTCGAGGATCTCACGCAGCTTCGCGTTTATGTCGTCCCTCGAAACCAGAGTCTGGTCGAGCGTCATGCTCCCGATGACGTTCCGGAGGTTCGTCTGTGTGATCTGCTCCAGCGCAAGCACGAAGTTCGCCACCTCATACTCGGCGGACCGAGCCTCGACTATCCGATAATAAACGACGGTCGAAATCTGCATCCCCACATTGTCGTGGGTGATGACGGCTTGCGGCTGGAACGAGATGACTTGCTCGCGCATGTCGGTCTTCGGGAGCATCCGGTCCATCACGGGGACGACGAACGTGAGGCCGCTCTCGGCGGTGCGGTGGTATTTCCCGAAGCGTTGGATGATGCCGACCCGGCTTTGGGGGATGATCCTCACGCTCCTCGCAACCAAAAGGAACATCACGAACGCCACTATCCCGAGGACTATCAAACCCGTCATGAACTATCTCCTCCTTCGACTGACTCCACTTCCATCGCTTCCACGAGCGCGGTGAGGCCGTCGGTGTCGAGGACTCGGACTTTCACGCCCGTCTCGATTCTTTGATCCGGATACAGTGAACGGGCCGTCCAAAACTCGCCGTTCCCGATCTTCACCGTCCCGCTCTCCCCCGGCTCGATCCCCTTCATCACAACCCCGCCCCTCCCCGTCAAATTATGCGGACTGTCATAACTATCTCCGTATCCGAGCGCGAGCCTGTTCAAAAGAGCCGGGCGAAGCACCACCATGCTCAAAAGAGAAGCCGCCACGAAACCCACGATCTGAATCCCCATCCCGAACCCGAGGAAAGCCAGCAAAACCCCGACCGTCGCCCCGAGAGCGAAGAAAAGCAAAAAGAAGGAAACCGTCATAATTTCGCCCACGAAAGCCAGCGCGGCGAGAACAACCCAGAAAATAACTTCCCAATCCAAAGCTCCGTGAGCCTCCTTTCGCATATTCTATAACAGCGTGTGAATGGTGCATTTACGACCTGCCCCCCCGACCCACGCACACAGAAAAGCGCCCCGAGACCGGAGCGCTTCGGGAAACCGGGTTTTGACCGGAATTATCCGGCTCCGCGCTCCGACCGGGCGAGATGCGCCTTCCCTTTTTCGGTGACATCGAACCATGCGATCTCCGCGATATTTGGTTCGCGATCCAGGTCGTCCCACTCTCGCTCGATGCGCTTGAGCGACTCTGTCGCGGAGAGATTCCAAGCGTCGAAGCGTTCGCGTCCATCGGGAAAACCGGCTCGCATGAGACCCGCCCCGAGGAGATCCGTGAGCATACGGAGCGTGATCTCGCGCCGCTCGCCCTCGTCCTCGATGCCGAACTCTTCCCGAAGAGGCCATATCATGGACCACAAACCGAGGTGATCCTCGGCGCACTCTTCGAGGAGTTCTCTTTCCAGCCGGGCTATGTCGAGGGTTTCCAAAACTCTACTCCACGAACTTGATCTCCTTGATCCTTACGCCTTCGATATTAAC
>JACDAJ010000128.1 GCA_013695475.1 Rubrobacter sp.
TCGCTCATCACGAGGAGTCCCGCCGCGTCGGTGGAGGTCTCCACTTCCATGCGGTTCGCCTCATACTCCGTCACCGAGGCGGTCGAGGGGGCTTCGGGTGTTTCGAGGTTCGGGGGCGGACTTTCGAGAAGGGCGGTTTCGCGTGGATCCACATCCCCCGCGTCGAGGAGGTCGAGGATTTCTTGTCCGGCGCTCCGGCTGTCGGAGAAGATTTCGCGCTCCGGATCCGGGCCGACCTCGCGGGCGGAGTGGACGATCCACGCCCTCCCCGCCGCCCCCTCGTTCTCGAAGATGTTCACCCCATCCCCGAGATACACGGATTCCGATATCTCGGGGTCGAAATAGTACCGGTTCGGCGGGTTCTTCGGGGCGGCGGTGGCCGGAAGCACGACGTACCGGACATCGAGGAGGTCGAGGAGCGGCGAGTATGTGCCTCGGGAGAATATTTCGGCGTCGTGATAATTTTGCTCGCGGCCGTTCATCTTTTCGAGATACTCGTCGAAGCGGGCGAGGTGGACGGCGTTGTATCCTTGTACGTTGTAAAGATTTCCCCCATGCACCGTTGCCCGGTTCGACGCCTCCATCCTCCGAACCGTGATATCCGAGAAGTTGATGTTCAATGGACGAAGCTCCCCACTCGCCCCGAACTCCGGGGCGTGGCTCACGTACCGGAACGGCGGATTCTCTTCGGACTGCAAAAAGCGAGTCGCGTTCGTCGGCGAATAATATTCTTCGAGGTCACGCTCGACTATCTCGCGGACGCCCGCCTCCTCCGATCGGTCATCGAGGGCCGCCATGCCCGCTCCGTTCAAATCCACGAAGACGGCGAGCGCGAGAAGGACGGCGAAAGAGCCTCTCGGAACCGCCCATCGTCGCGGGAAAAGCGCGTATGCGGTCGCGAGCGCGGTCGCCGCGAGGAGGGCGAGGAAGGCTCCGGGAGCCATTTGAACGCCAAGGTCGAGGAGGCGCGGCGCGGAGTCCGTCCACGCGGTCGCGTCCACCGGGGATTCGACTTCTTCGCTCGGGCCGGGGGTGTATCTCAAATCGCTTCGGGTGGCGACGAAGAGCGCGGCGAGGATGGGGAGGGATATGACGGCTCCTTTTCTCCCCCTTTCGCCGAGGTGGGATATGGCGGCTCCGGCGAGCATCGCGGCTCCGAGGAAGAAGACGACCATGAAACGTTGTGAGCGGTACGGGAGGAGTCCTTCGAGCATCGGAAGCTCGTAAAGCGCGGTGTGGATGAGGGTCGTCCCCCTCCCCGAGAGCGTGAACGCCACGATGGAAAGCCCCGCGAAGAAAGGCACGCCATACCGGACGGAACCGCGTCGGAGCGCGAGGAGCGGAGCGCACAAAGCGAGCGACACGACCCCCGCCCCGACATAAAAATCACTCGGGGGGAGGATGAGCCGCCTCCATCCCTCGCCCCCGAGTCCCCCGGTCGGAAGCACGTCGTACCCGTACCCCCCCGCGAGCGTCGAAAGCCCGTTGTATTCGAGCCTCGGAACGAGTCCCGCCGCCGCGAACCCGAACCCGAAAACGAGAACGAGAACCCCGACGAAAACGCCCCCGAAAATTCGTCTAGGCACGCCCTCCGCACTTTCCGGGGGGAACAAAAACGCGCGGTATGCCACGTATGCGCCGAGGACGAGGAGGGCGTAATACGCGCCTTGTCCGAGCCACGACGCGAAGATTTGGCTCATCGCGAACCCGGATAAGGCGCACCATAAAACGCGGTCGAGGAACCTCCGGCTCCGAATAGCCATCTCCGCCCCGAGGATGGAGACGGGGAGCCACACCATCACGCTCGAGAACGCGAAACAACACGTGTTCCGCACGAAAATATAGTTCCCGAACTCATACGCGACCGCCGCGACGAGCGCGCCGGACGTTCCCATTTTCAGCGTCCGGGCGAGCGCGAAGGCGGCGAGTCCGGCCATGAGGAGGTGGAAGAAAGCATAGCTTTTCGCGGCGGCGGAAACCGTGGGAAGGAGCGTGAAGAGAACCATCGCCGGGAGGTACGTCCACCCGGAGAGCGGGTCGGCGGCGAAGGGCGCTCCGGCGAACTGGCGCGGGTTCCATCCCGGAATCTCCCCCGCCCGGAGCGTCTCCCCGAGGAGCGAGTACCACGGATAAAACTGCGTCGCCGCGTCGAGGCCGACGTACATCGTCTCCCCGAAAAACACGCTCCGCGCCGAAAAAACGGTGAGGAAAACAATGAGAACCACGGCTCCCACGTCGGCGAGGAGGGTCTCGCGTCCGCGAGTCGCCCTCCGCATCCGGGAAGCGACGTTCCCCCTCCATGCTTCGAGCCGTTTATTCACGCGGCGACCCGGCTCGGGGTTTCACGCCGGACGAGGTCGCGCACCCCGCCATGATCCAAGATCCGAACCCCGAAAGTGCGTCTCTACGACGATGTGTCGGTCGCGCCCTCATGGGAGCCGCTATCCCTTCACCTCGTGGACGATGCTCTTTTGTCGGAGCAATTTCTCGGCCTCGGCGAAATAGTCGCGTACGCTTCCCTGACTTTTTATCCACGCGATGTACCGTTCGATGCCTTCGGAGAGTTCCACCTCCGGGGCGTATCCGGCGGCGGAGGCGCGGGAGATGTCCGGTGTGAGATGTCGCATCTCACCGGGGCGGAACTCGCCTCTCGCGAGAGGTTCGATGTTCGTGCCGAGCGCGGACGAGACCATCTCCGCGATGTTTCGGATGGTCGTTGGTCGTCCGGTTCCGATGTTCACCGGAAGGCCGTCGAGTTTATCCGACTCGGCGGCTATGAGGTTTGCGCGGGCGATGTCTTCGACGAAGCAAAGGTCGCGGGTTTGCTCGCCGTCCTCGTAAAGAATCGGCGGGTTTCCGCTGAGAAGCCGCGTGCAAAAAATCGCGATGACCCCGGTGTACGGATTGAAGATGGATTGCCGCGGCCCATACGTGCATGAGTACCGGAGCGCGACGGTCGGGATTCCGGTTTGCCGTCCCCACGAGAGGGTGAGACGTTCTTGATCCATTTTCGTGATCGCATACACCATCTCCCCCCCGACCGGAGCCTCCTCCGGCGTCGGAGCGGACTCCGATGGCGCGCCGCACACCGGACACCGGACGGAGAAATCCCCGGCGGCGAGCCGCTCGGTCGGGCGCATCTCCGGGAAAACGAGGCCGTGCGCCGGACACGAGACCGCCCCCTCCCGGTACACGGCTTGCGAGGAGGCGACGATGATTTTCTCCACCGGGAGATTTTCGTCGCGGATCGTTTCGAGCATTTGCGCGGTTCCGAGGCTGTTCACGTGGACGTACTTCGCCATCTCGGGCATGTATCCGCCATACGCGGCCTCATGAAAAACAATGTCCACGCCTTCGAGGGCATGTCGCACGGCTTCGCGGTCGCGGATGTCGGCGTGGCGGAATTCGGCCTCGGGGTTCATCCACGGCGGCTTTCCGTTCCGGTGGGTTTGCGGTTCGAGGTTGTCGAGGACGCGAACCGAATACCCCTCGGCGAGGAGGAGGTCGGAGAGGTGCGAGCCGATGAGGCCCGCGCCCCCCGTCACAAGAGCGAGCTTCTCACGCGCCACGGCCACCGCCGGACTCGCCGCTCTCGGACTCGCGATTTATGCCGCCGCCTTTTTTCTCGTCCTCGGCGGGACGGTCGCGTGTCTCCCCGCGATCCACACGCCCTTCGTCGTTTTCCTCGCGCTCGACGCGGGAGGGTTCTTCATCGCCTCGTTCGGCGTGTCCGGCATCTTCCTCACGCTCGGCGCGGACATCGTCTTCTTCGCGGTTTTCGGAAGCGGCGTTTTCGTCGCGTTCGGCGCGGGTGGGGTTTTCGCCTCGTTTGGCGTGTCCGGCATCCCCTTCGGGTTCGGCGGGGGTGTCGTCATCTTCATGGGCGATGTCGTCTTCGCGTTCCGTGTTCGCGTCGCCCCTCTCGCCCGCCCCTTCCGGCTTCGCGAGTTCGCGGTTGGCGACGATGACGAAGATTATGGTGAAGAGGATGGCGGAGGCGGCGAGTATGGCGAGAAGTATGAGGGCTTGGATTGGCATGGGTACGCCTCCTTTACGTGAAGATGAGGAGCAGTTTGCTGAATTTGCTCCCGCGTTCGGAAAGGGCTTCGAGACGCGGCCGCAATAATCGGTCGAGTCCGAAGTATCGGCCCGGAGCGATGCCGAAGAGGGCGACGGCGAGGACGACCATGAGTTGATAGCTCCATTCCCACTCGACTGGGTCCGGAATCCCGGCCAGCCCGACCATCAGTTGCAAAGACATCCCGATCGCCGCCAAAGCCCCTAATCGGCTCATGAACCCGAGGCATAAACTCAAAAATATGAACGCCTCCGTGAACCATATGACGTATCCGAACCACGCGATGTTCGGTCGGACGACGTTCTCGATGAACATGCCGTTCATTTGCTGCGCGACGCCGATGGGGATGCTCAGTTCGGGGCCTTCGTTGTCGCGGATGACGTCGGCGGTGAAGAGTTCGCGCGGCTCGTCGGAGTAGAATTCCGAGATGCCGATCCAGCCGCACAGCCCCAGCGTCTGCTCGAGCTCGCCGTCCGGCCCGGCCTCGGAGAAGGCATACCCGTCCTCGCACCGGAAGTCCGGGGGCAATTTCCACCAAAGCTGCGTGAAGAACAAATACCCCATCCCGATGCTCGCGACCGCGATGGCGATGACCATGAGGCTCCCGTCAAGCCCCGACCGCGGCGAGCGGGGGCCGCCCCTCCGCCTCCGGCCATCCTCCGGATTCGTCTCCGACATCTCGACTCTCCTTCCGCTAGTTTTCCGCGCCCGCCGGAAAGCACCGGCGATCCCGGCTTTCCTATCCTCGAACTTCCGCCAAATATCCCAAACCGATTCCCCGTGAATGGCTTCGACCGCCGCGGCGCGACCCGTCGCACATTTTACGAGAAAGCATGGCCTTCGCCGCAAAGAAGGAAATTTCCCGTGCCGCCTCACCCATCATGCCCCCCCGCAAACTCCCCGACCCCGTCCGACATCTCGTCCATCAGCCCGAGTTTCTCGAGAGCGGCCCGAGTCGCAGCAAGGTCGGAGCGCTCGAAAGCCGGGCCAGCGAGGCGCCGGAGGTCGTCGGCCTCGTCTATGTCGAAGGTCGCCTCGAGGAGCCCGACCGAAAGCCCGGCCCTTTCCGCCCGCTTTATAACGTCGTCGAGTTCGGTCCCGGTGCTCATCGGGTCTTCGAAGATATTGTGGGGGCGTCTCATCGCGACGAGATAATACCCCCCGTCATACGTCGGCCCGAGGACGACGTCCCGCCCGCCCTCGAGGAGCCGGAAAGCCTCGGCGACAACCTCGACCCCGACGTGCGGCGAGTCGGCCGCCATGAGGACGACCCGACCCTCCCCCCGCGCTTCGGCTCCGACGAAAAGGTCTCTTTGCCTCCGGGTGAGGTCCCCTTCTCCTTGAAAAAGGACTCGCCCGCATTCGCCGACGAGTTCCTCGATCTCCGGCCACGAGTCGGGGGGCGTGATGTACCACCCGAGCGGGAACGGAGCGTCCGAAAAGCGGGCGCCGAGGTCGGTGAGGAATGCTTTATAAAGCGCGACGGCCCGCTCGTGGCCGATCGTGTTCCCGAGCCGCGTCTTCGCGAACCCCGCTCTCGGGGCGCGGGCGATGATGTAAATGGCGTCCGTCATAAATCCCCTCCGCCCACCGGAACCTCCGCGACACGTCCGAGCATGGGGGCGCAGTCATCATCATGGGGGCGAGGCGACCGCACTCCCGGAAAAAGCCATGCTCCGGCTTCGATCCGGAGGCCGTCGAGCCGCATCATCGCGCCGCCTTCTTCCCGGGGCGCCACCGGGAATACCGGAAGGTCGCCAAAATAATGCGGTATCCGGCGCGGAGGCTTCCGGAGATGGTTCCGCCGACCTTCGAGACTCCCCCGGCCCTCTTCCGGTAACTCACCGGAACTTCGTGGTACCGGAATCCGGCGCGGGCGGATTTCACCATCATCTCGACGGGCCATCCGTATGTCATCTCGGCCATGTCGAGGGCGAGAAGATCGTCCCTTCGTATGGCGCGCATCGGCCCCATGTCGGTGACCTCCATCTCGTACATGCGGCGCATGAGGAAGGCCGCGAGATTGTTCCCGAAGATTTGCTGCCACGTCATCGAGCCGGACTGCCGATTTCCAGCGGCCCGCGAGCCTATGACGAGGTCGGCCTCACCTTCGAGGAGCGGTTCCAAAACTCGCGGCATGTCCTCCGGGTCGTCGGCTCCGTCGCCGTCGAGGAAGATGAGGATTTCGGCGTTCTCGGCGGCCATCGCACCGGCGAGGCATGCCCGTCCGTATCCGGGGGTGTCTTCGCGGACGACCCTCGCCCCGGCGAGTCGGGCGGCGTCTCCGGTGCCATCGGTCGAGGCGTTGTCAACTACTATGATCTCGTCGAGGAAAGCGTGCCTTTTCAAGCTCTTCACAACGTCGGCTATGGAGGGTGCCTCGTTGAGTGACGGGATGACGGCGGATATGCGCGGCGAGGCTTCCGGGTCTGAGACGGCTCCCCCCCGCTCGCCCTCTCTCATTGCGACGGATGGCTCTCGGGGGTTGTGATCACGGTCGTGCATGCGTTTCCGGCTTTCGGCACGTCCGAAGGGTCGCTGAGTTTGTATTCGAGCATTTTTTGTATGCGCTCCACTTCCTCGTCCCCGCCCCGGACGACGGGGCAGTATTCGTCCGGCTCGTCGAGGTTTCTCCGTATGGCGCGGCGGCTCGCGCACCCCCCGCCGCAGCTTTCGCGGAAGCGGCACGGCTCGCACGCCTCCGGGAGCGTCCGGGACTTCTCGAACTCTCGGGAGTTCCATATGTCGTGGCCGTTTTTGAGGTGTCCGATGACTCCGGCGGCGGCGGGCCAATACGGGCATGGGGCGATCGTTCCGGCGGGGAGGGCGCGTATGCTCCGGGTTCCGCATGGGCTTCCTCGCGTCGAATCGAGGCCCATGATCGCGTTCACGAGCGGCTCGCTGCACACGACGACCGGGCCGGCGGCGAAGAGATTCGCGAAGCCCTCCCAAAACTGCTCGTACGAGAGGGTGAACTCCTCGCCGATGACGGGCTGGTAAACGTTCACGCGCAAATCACATCCCATCCCGAAAGCGAACCGGGCGGTCTCCCCCATCTTGTCGAAGTTCGTGTTCATCATCACGGCGGCGATGGAGGTCGGTATGCCGAGCCTCCGGCACCGCTCGACGGACTCGGACGCGGCCTCCCACGCGCCGGGGCCTCGGAACTCGTCCGTCTCCTCCTTCGTCGGGAAGTCGAAGGAAAGCTCGACGGAGTGGAAGCCCGAAAGCTCCTCGTCAGAGAGCATGTCGAGGGAGTATCCGTTCGAGGTGATGGCGGTCTTCACGTCGCGCTCGCGGAAGAGGGCGAGCATGTCCCGGTATTCCGGATGGACGCCGTTCTCCCCGACCCCGAGGTTCACGGAGCCGACATCCAAATTGTCGAGGATCGTCTCGACCTCCGGTATCGAAAGCCGTTGCTGGGTGAGGGTGGGACGGTAGCAATGGGGACACGCCAAATTACACTCGTTGGTCAGGCCAATGCCTACGGCTACGGGCAATGCTTGCTCCTCTCGAACTCTCCGTCAGTCAATGATACGCCACCATGCCATGCAAACACAGGCGACCGTGTCCACGCAATCGAGTATGTGTGGCGCATATTACATATATCTTAAATATTTTCTACGACTGTGGAAACTTCGCGGATCACGGCACGTGTATCATGGGCGAAACGAACTCGCGGCGACCTCGGGAGGGATATGGCATCGGTCGAAGAACATTACGAAGGACTTCTCGCGCAACATTACACGTGGATGCGCGGAGACTTCGAGACGCGGGCGGGCGAAAGCCGGGACTTCTTCGAAAAGTCCGGCGTCTCGCCCGAAAAAAGCGGGAAAGCCCTCGACCTCGGGTGCGGGTCGGGTTTTCAGACGCTCGCTCTCGCCCGCCTCGGCTTCGACGTTGTGGGCGTGGACTCGAGCGAGGCGCTTCTTCGGGAACTCGAAGGGCGGTCGGAGGCGAACCTCGGGGTTCGCACCGTTCTCGGCGACATGCGAGAACCTCGTACATACGCCGAATACGCCCCCTTCGAGGTCGCGGTGTGCATGGGCGACACGCTCACGCATCTCCGCTCGAAGGGGGAAGCGGCGAATCTCATCCGGGACGTGTACGAACATCTCGAAGAGGGCGGTCGCCTCGTCCTTCAATTCCGCGACCTCACACGCGAACTCGAAGGCGCCGACCGCGCCATCCCTGTGAAGACCGACGACGAGGACCGGGTCATGGCAACCTTCCTCGAATACGAAGCCGAGCATGTGAATGTCCACGATATGGTTTTCATCCGCGAACCCTCCGGCTGGAAGATGGAAAAAAGTGCGTACAAAAAAGTCCGCCTCGGCGCGGAGGAAGTCGTTGAGTTCATGGAAAGGGCGGGCTTCGAGATCGTCGAGCATAGTGAAAACGAAGGTTTCACCGCGATCATCGGCAGGAGATAGCCGCCTCGAAAAAACTCGCGGGTCGGGAGCCGACCGCCGCCGAAGCCTCCGCCCGCACCGAGTCCGGTCGGAGAAACGAAGGTGGCGAGGGAGCGTTTCCAGATTCGGGATCACACACCGAAACGATAAACGTACCCATGCTCGAAGGAGAGATCGCTTTCTTCGAGCGTTTCGATGGTTTTGAAAAGGAGCCTCGGAAGCGTCTCCGCCGAGAGGCCGAGGAGGCGGTCGAGTTCCTCTTTTGGCTCCGGTTCGGCGAGTCCGGTCGCGTAATTCACCGGGAATCCCGCGAGCGCGTACGGCATTTCGAGTTCCCCGGCGAGGACGGCCTCCGGGCCGCACGTCTGGCTCGTCGCCGCGACTCCGAGGTTTTTCAATGCCCGTATCTCCGATGCCGTCTCGAACCTCGGGCCGTTCGTGTGGGCGTATACGCCGCCGATGTCCGCCTCGATCCCGAGATCGTCGGCGGCGAGCTTCATCTTTTCCCGGAGCTTCGGGGAGAATGGCTCGACCGCTATGAGATGGCCCCGGCCCGGCTCCCCCGGCTCCGTGAAAATCGTGCATGGCTCGCCGTTCGGGAGTCGGTTCTCCGGGAAATGCAAATCATCGAAGATGACGGTCTTTCCGGGGACTCCGTCCACCGCGCCCACGCTCGTCGTCGCGAGGACGGCTTTCGCCCCGAGTTTTTCGAGGGCGGCGAGGTTCGCCCGGTGTTCGATGGTGTGCGGGAGATGGCGGTGTCCCTTTCCATGACGCACGACGCCGCCGACCGTCCATCCTCCATGCTCGAAGACGGCGACTTCGGCCTCCCCGAAGCGGGTTTCGACGGTGTGCGGCTCGAATTCGACGGGCATTTCGTATGTGCCGGAGCCGGTGATCACGCCGATGGAGATCATGGCCGGAGGCTCCCGAATTCTCCGGACCGAAGCACCCCGGCCTCGGTGGCACCCTTCGCCAAATCTTCGACGATGTCGAGGTCGAGCCATACCTCCTCGCCTGGCAGGCGGGTTTGGTCAATGAGGCGGACTTTCCCATCCACCCGATCTATCGTCCGCACAAAGCTTCCTTTCCCGAACACCACACACCCCGGAATGTACCATCGGCTCGGAATAATTCGCAACGACCCCGAAGCGGGTACCATGAAAGAAACACGGCGATGCACGAACAAGGAGTGGCTTTGAAAAACATCATCATATCACTGCGAATGCCTATTTTGCTCGCAGGAGCGATGCTATTTTTCGCCGCGTGTGGAGGAGGAGCATCCGAAAGTTTCGAGGAGGGAGCTTCGGGCGAAGAGTCAGCGATGGAAGAAACGACGGGGAGCGCGGACTCCGGCGGGCAAGAATACCCGGACATCCTCGAAGCCGAACTCGAAGCGTCGGAGGATACATATTCGGTGGATGTGACGGTCTCCTCCCCGTATGACTCGCCGGAGCGATACGCCGACGGATGGCGAGTCCTCGACCCGGACGGAGACATTCTCGGCGAGCACGAACTCATGCACGACCACGCGAGCGAGCAGCCGTTCACCCGGACGCAAACCGGACTCGAAATCCCCGACGGTGTCGAGGAAGTCACCGTCGAAGGCCGCGACCTCGAAAACGGATACGGCGGCGAGACGGTGACGGTTCCCGTGGAGGGCGGATAGTTTTTAGAGGGCGCACGTCCGAAACCCGGCGAATATGTCCCGCCTGTCCGGGGTCGCGAAGTTCCGCCACGTGTTCCGAAGCATCCGCGAACGTGTCGCCCACGCCCCACCACGCAATATTTTATGGTTCCCAAACCACGGCTCGGAATAATCTTTGTACGGGTCGGCGGCGAAGCCGGGATACGGGCCGAAGTCGTCGGCGCACCACTCCCACACGTTCCCCATCATCTGCCGAAGCCCGAACGCGCTGTCGCCCTCCGGGAACGCCGCGACGTCCGCCACCCCGAGAAGCCGCCCGTCGAGGTTCGCATGCTTCGCCGTCGGCGGCGCGCCGCCCCACGGATAAAGGCGCTTCGACTCCCCCCCCGGCTCCGACATCGAGGCGGCGTATTCCCACTCCGCCTCGGCCGGGAGGCGGCGCCCCGCCCATCGGCAATATGCGTCGGCTTCATGCCAGTTCACGTGGATGACGGGGGCGTGCGGGTTCATCGGCCCCGTCTCGTCGAAGTGGCGGATGTTCCATTCGTTCCCGTTCTTCGACCAGTAAACCGGGTGTTCCGCTCCGGCGGACTCGCGCCATTTCCATCCTTCTTCGCTCCAAAGTTCTCTCTTCGTGTATCCGCCGTCGTCAATGAAGGCGGCGAATTCCTCGTTCGTGGTCGGGGCGAGGGCGATGGAGAATGGCTCGACGGTGACGGGATGCTCCCATTTCTCGTTGTCGAAGACGAAGGTGGACGGGTTCCGGGGCGCGCCGAGCATGAACTCCCCGCCGGGGACGGAGGCGTCGCCGGGATGCGGGCCGCTCGGCATTCCTTCGAGGATGGACGGGTCGGCGTCGGAGAGCGGGGGCTTCGGAAGTCCGTGTGTATTTCTCGTATACGTGAAGGCTTCGCCGTGCATGTCCTCGTGGAAGGTGGAGAGGCGGGCGAAATAGTCGTCCGCGTCGTCGGGGTCTTCCGTTTTTTCGAGGGTGAGCTCGAGGACTCGCCGCATGTATTCGAGGGTGTTTTCGCGGGAGAGGAGGGGGAGCGTCCACCGGGTGTCGTGGTGGACTTCCATCGAGTCGTAGAGTTCGTCGGTGTTTTCGAGGAGGGGCGAGGGGGCGAACTTCTCGTCGGTTATTCGGAGGAGGTTCCAGTGTTCTTGGAACCATGCGAGGTGGCCGATCTCCCACAGGGGCGGGTTCACGATGCGGAGTTCGGGCCCCATCATTTGCTCGTCGTCGAGGTCGGAGATGAGGTC
>JACDAJ010000143.1 GCA_013695475.1 Rubrobacter sp.
CTGCCCGACCGACGAACTGATGGTAATCCCCTGCGCCGCGCCGCGCAACCAAATAATTCCGGCGAGGCCGCGCGCGTATCGCACACGTATAGGCATGATCCATTCACGGAGGCCGGATGAGGCCGCCCTGCTTGCCACCTTCACCCTTTACCGGAAATCACGTTAACAGAGGCCGAAATTCCGGGCAATGGAGTTTCGGTTAAGTTTCGTTAAAGATGGCTGGCCGCTCCACTCCTCCGCGAGCGAAGCGGGCCTGTGGATTAGAATACGTCTCGTGAGGGCAAATGGCGGTAAACAAAAATTCCGGGCCGTGATGGTTTAGTCAGGGGGAAGAATTGTTTTTCGAGGTGCCGAAGACGGGTGATATCTGGCGGAAGCTCCGCAGCCACGTCGGGACGACAGTGAAACACTCCGCCAGTCCCGCGACCGCGAAGATAAAGTCCCGTCTCTCTGACGACGGTGTGAAGAAGACGGAGAGCATTTGCCCGTACTGCGCGGTGGGATGCTCGACGCTCGTGTACCATCGTGGCGGGCGCATCATCGACATCGAAGGAAACCCCGACTCCCCCATAAACGCCGGAACCCTCTGTCCGAAAGGCTCCGCGACCTTCGGCCTCCACGTCTCGCCGCACCGATGGACGAAGGTGAAATACCGCCGTCCGTATTCGGCGGAGTGGGAAGACCTCGACATCGGGACGGCGATGGACATGATCGCGTCCCGAGTCAAACGCGCCCGCGACGATAGCTGGGAGGACGAGAGCGAGAGCGGCAAGAAACTCTCCCGCTCCATGAACGTCGCCTCCGTCGGCGGAGCGGCGATTGACAACGAAGAGAATTATCTCATCACCAAATTGTTCCATTCGATGGGGTTCACGAGGATCACGAACCAGGCGCGGATATGACACTCCTCCACGGTGCCGGGTCTCGGCATCACGCTCGGGCGGGGCGGGGCGACGGGGAATCTCCAGGATCTCCAGAATTCCGACGCCATCCTTATACAGGGATCGAACATGGCCGAAGCCCATCCCGTCGGCTTCCGGCACCCCATGATCGCCAAAGAAAAGAACGGCGCGAAGCTCATCCACGTTGACCCGCGCTTCACCCGGACCTCGGCGATGAGCGACATATACGCGCCGATCCGCCCCGGTTCGGACATCGTGTTCCTCGGCGGCCTCATAAACCACGTCCTCCAAAACGAGCGGTATTTCAAGGAATACGTCGTCGGCTTCACGAACGCCTCGACTTTGATCTCCGAGGAATTCGAGGACGCCGACGCGACCGGACTCTTCTCCGGCTGGAACGAGGACACGCAAGCATACGACCCCTCCTCGTGGCGATACGAGGGGCAGCCCATAGACCACGCCCCCGTCGGCGGCAGCCAGGGAACCCTCATCGGCGAGGCCGACGAGGGCGGGCAGCATGAGATGGACTCCGGAAAGGAACGCCCCAACGACCAGACTTTGCAGCATCCGAGGTGCGTCTTCCAAATCCTCAAACGCCACTTCGAAAGGTACACCCCGGAGATGGTCGAAAAGGTATGCGGCACCCCGAAGGAAGCCTTCGAGGCCGTCGCCGAGACGATTTGCGAGAACTCCGGGCGCGAGAAGACGACCGCGCTTTGCTACGCCGTCGGGTGGACGCAGCATTCGAAGGGCGTCCAATTAATACGGACCGCCGCCATCCTCCAGCTTCTCCTCGGGAACATCGGCCGTCCGGGCGGGGGGATAATGGCGCTGCGCGGACACGCGACCATACAAGGCTCGACCGACATCGCCACTCTTTACGACATCCTTCCCGGCTATTTGCCGATGCCCGACGTCGCCAAGCCGCACGACACGTGGCGCGAATATGTCGAGATCGAGACCGCCAAAACCGGGTGGCTCTCGAACTTCCCCAAATACGCCACGAGCCTCATGAAAGCGTGGTACGGGGAGAGTTTCGATGCCGAGGACGGCGGGCTTTTCGAGAAGTTCCCGCGCATCTCCGGGGACCACTCGTACTATCCGACGATCATGGCGATGAAAGACCGCGAGGTGGACGGCGCGTTCGTCTTCGGGCAAAACTTCGCCGTCGGGGGGCCGCACGCGAAGATGGCCCGCGAGGCTCTCCGGAGCCTCGACTGGCTCGTCGTCCTCGACGCATACGAGATAGAGACCGCGACAACGTGGAAGATGGACGGAACCGACCCGAAAGACTGCGGAACGGAAGTCTTCTTCATGCCGTCGGGCCTCGTCGCCGAAAAGGACGGCTCGTTCACGCAAACGCAGCGGCTCCTCCAGTGGCACGACAAATCCGTGGAGCCGCCGGACGACGCGAGGAGCGACGCATGGTTCGTATACCACCTCGGACGCCGGATAAAGAAACTCTATGAAAACTCCGACGACCCGAAGGACGACCTCATAAAAGCGCTCGAATGGGAATATCCGGTCGAAGGCCCATACGACGAGCCGGACATCGAGAGCATACTCAAAGAAATAAGCGGATACGAAGTCGAGAGCGGTTCGCCCGTCTCCGGTTTCGCGGATTTGAAGGACGACGGCTCGACGGCGTGCGGAGGATGGATATATTCCGGCGCGTACGCCGACGGAATAAACCAGACCCGCCGCCGAAAGCCGGGAGGCAACCCGAACCACGAATGGGGATGGGCGTGGCCCGCCGACCGGAGGATGCTGTACAACCGGGCCTCCGCCGACCCCGAGGGAAAACCGTGGTCCGAGCGCAAGAAATACATATGGTGGGACGAGGAGGAAGGCAAATGGACGGGCGACGACGTCCCGGACTTCGAGGCCGACAAGCCCCCTTCATACCGGCCCGAGCCGGATGCCGAGGGTGTGGACGCGCTCCCCGGCGACGGCCCGTTTATCATGAACGGCGACGGGAAGGGATGGCTCTTCGCCCCCATCGGCCTCAAAGACGGCCCGCTCCCCGTCCACTACGAGCCGCTCGAGTCCCCCGTCCCGAACCCGCTCTATTTCCAGCAAAGAGACCCCGCCCTCAAAGTCTTCCCCGGCCGCCCGGACAACCCGTACAACTCCCCCGAAGACCCGAGGTACCCGCACGTCGTCACGACATACCGCCTCACCGAACACCACACGACAGGCGCGATGAGCCGATGGACGCCGTGGCTCAACGAACTCCAGCCCGAGCTATTCTGCGAAATAAGCCCCGAACTCGCGGAGGAAGAAGGCGTGGACAACACCGGGTGGGTGACCATCGAGACGAGCCGGGGGAAAATACACTGCAAAGCGCTCGTCACCGACCGCATCCCGACATACGAAATGAACGGGAAGAACCTCCACACCATCGGCCTCCCGTACCATTTCGGGCCGAACGGCCTCGTCACCGGGGATGTCGTCAACGACATACTTCCCGTCTCGCTCGAAGCGAACGTCGGCATCCACGAGGCGAAGGCGTTCACCGCGAATTTGCGGAAAGGCCGGGTGTGATGCTCGCTGCCGCTCGCCGTTCTTGGTTGGTCGCTTCGCTCCCGGTTATTGGTTATTGGCAAATACAAAAACCAATAACCAATAACCACCAACCAATAACCAGGGAGCGAAGCGACCAAACCGGAGCGAAGCCGAAGGCGGAGCGACCATGACGCCGCACGAAGGGATGGACTCGGAGCTTATGAAGGTCGCCCTCCGCATATCTGACGACCCGGAATCGGCGAGGAAATATATGAAGCCGATCCGGAGTTCGAAGGCTCTCGCGCCGGGTGTTTATTACAACGCCGGGACTCGGATGGTCGAGAGGCTTCACTCCTCGCAAAGACCGCCTCTCGGGAACCGGATCTTCCGCATCTCCAAAAATCCTGCGGAGTCCGTGGAGTCCATCGAACGAAAAATAACCGGAGGGGGATAGCGTGGCGACGGGATTTCTGACCGACACGACCGTGTGCATCGGGTGCAAAGCGTGTGAGGTCGCGTGCAAACAATGGAACCAACTTCCCGCCGACGGATACGAACTCACCGGAGACTCATACGACAACACGAAGCAACTTTCCGGCGACACGTGGCGGCACGTCGCCTTCATCGAGAACCCGAAGAAAAAGCGGCTGACAGGCGATGTGGATCTCGTCGCGCTCGCCGAGGACGTGAAGGAAGACCTCCCGAACGGCGCGGAGCTCGACGGCCTCGGGCGGTGGACGTTCATGAGCGACGTGTGCAAACATTGCGTCGAGGCTCCGTGCCAGCAAGCATGCCCGACCGGAGCCATCATCCGAAACGAATTCGACAACGTGTACATCCAGCCCGACGTTTGCAACGGATGCGGATACTGTGTTCCGGCGTGTCCCTATGGAGTCATCACCTCCGTCCCCGAAGACGGACGCGCCTTCAAATGCACCCTTTGCTATGACCGCCAAATAGACGGCCTCGAACCCGCGTGCGCCAAAGCATGCCCCACAAACTCCATCATGTTCGGCGAAGTCGAGGAACTCGAAAAGCTCGCCGAAGAAAGAGTCGCTCAACTCCACGACCGAGGCTATCCACAAGCCTTCCTTTATGGAACCCCGGAAGTCGGAGGGACGGGAGGGATAAAGGGGAACCACTCGAAGTTCATTCTCATGGATGTGCCGGAGACGTATAACTTGCCGGAGAACCCGTTTCTGCCGCAGGATAAAGTCGCGGGGGCGACCATCGCGTGCGGGGTGGCGGCGGGTGTTCTCGGGGCGGTCGTCGCGTGGGCGTTTTTAGAAGGATGAAATGTGAATGGGGAAGTGTGGAGTCTGGCGGATTCTCCGAGGGTGATCTATGAAGTGGAGCAAGTTGGTTCCCGAGTTGACGGTCTCGGACTTTTCCGGGAGCCTCGAATTTTATACGGAGATTCTCGGCTTCGAGGTCATGTTCTCTCGGCCGGGCTTTGAGGGTTCGCAGTTGATGCTCGAAGAGTTCCACCCGGACGGCTGGAATGTGGCCGGACTCGAGAAGCCATATGGTCGCGGTGTTAACTTCCAGATCGAATGCTCGGACGCGGACGGGTTGCGAGGTCGGCTCTCCGACTACCCGCTTTACCGGGAGACCGAAGACGTGTGGCGCGACACGGGCGACACGCTCACCGGTTCGCGCGAGTTTCTGGTACGGGATCCGGACGGGTATTTGCTTCGATTCTCCGAGCATCTCGGCGAACGAGACCCGGCGGCTTCGTCGGATGAAATTAAAGGGGAATCGAGATGACGGACGAAAAGCATCGAAACGGAAAACCCGAAACTTCACACCATCCCGAGACCGACCCGAACCGGGATGACAAAAATTACTACGGCATCCCGCCCATAAAAAGGGCGCATTGGACGTGGCAGATTTACGTGTATTTTTGGATCGGGGGCATCGGGGCCGGCTCGCATCTCCTCGCCACCATCGGCTATCTCCTCGGGTGGCGCGACGAAGCGTTCTTCCGGACGACGAAATATACGACGCTCGTCGCGATGGTCGTGAGTCCGGTGCTTCTCGTATGGGATCTCGGTCGGCCGGAGCGCTTTTTGAACATGCTCCGAATCCTCAAACTCCGATCCCCGATGTCCACCGGCTCGTGGGCGCTCTCGATCTTCGGGAGCCTCTCCGGCCTCATCGCAACGAAGCAAGCCGCCGAGGACGGACTCCTTCTCGGGGATAATTTCGCTTCCCGGCTCGCGAAGCTCGTCCCGGATCGCCTCATTTCCGTTCTCGCGCTTCCGTTCGGGCTTTATGTCGGGTCGTATACGGGCATCCTCCTCATCGCGACATCGGTTCCGATGTGGGCGAAGAACTGGCTCCTCATGGGGCCGACGTTCCTTTCGTCGGCGGTGTCGAGCGGGCTTTCATGGACTTCGCTCGTCCTTCATATCGGACGGTGGGGCGATGGAAAAACGCTCGGCGCGCTCAAAAAGGCCGAGAAAGCGATGCTCATAATCGAAAGCGTCCTCATCGCCGCGTCGCTCGTTCGGATGGGGAAATGGTCGAAGCCGCTCTTCTCGAAGAAGCTCGGACCGTTGTTTGTCGGTGGAACCATTCTCGGCGGCATCGTCGCCCCGCTCGTCCTTCTTTTCGGGAAGGGGTCGCGGGAGAAGAGCATCCTCGCCTCGATCCTCGTTCTCGTCGGCGGTTTTCTTTTTAGATACGTCATGGTCGTCGGTGGCCGGGATTCCGCCGACGATCCCGAGTCGTATTTCACGTTCGCGAAGAAGGATGAAAAGGGCGGCGGAAGGCCGGAGGTTTCGGAATGAAGCTCGTACTTATCGGGCCTCCGGGGGCGGGGAAAGGCACACAGGGGCAAAGGCTTTCGCGGCTTCTTTCATATTTCCATGTTTCGACGGGGAATCTCGTTCGGGCGCACATTCAGGCGTGGACTGATTTTGGCCGGGAGGTCGAAGGATACAATCGGAGGGGCGAGTTCGTGCCGGATGATCTCGTAGTGAAGATGATCGAGCCGAGTTTGGAGCCCGCCGGACGGTGGATCCTCGACGGCTTCCCCCGCACCGGAAAACAAGCCCGCTCCCTCGACGAAGCCCTCGAAAGGCGAGGCATCCACCTCAGCCGCGCCATTTTCCTCGACGCGCCGGACGACATCCTCACCGAGCGCATAAAAGGCCGCCGATACAGTCAGGCGACGGGATGGACGTACCACCTCGAACACGACCCCCCGCCCCAGCCCGAACAACATCTCGACCCCGGCCCCTTCGTCCGCCGCGAAGACGACATGCCGGACATAGTCCGCCGCCAACTCGAGCTTTACCACGAAGAAACCGAGCCGCTCAAAAAATACTACG
>JACDAJ010000155.1 GCA_013695475.1 Rubrobacter sp.
GGAGGCGCTGACGGAGGCGCTCGCCTCTTATCGGCGAACCCCTGCGATCTTGCAAAGCCTCACCGGCTACCCGTGGTGGGTGGAGGCTGTCGAGGCATTGGGACATCAATGAACTGGATCGGTATTACGGGTTCTTGTTCTTTGCATATGGCGTAGTCAACTCGGTTTTTGAACTTATCCGAGAACGAAGCGTCTGCCTCTGGGATAATCTCGTCGGGGTCGAGTGGATCGTAGCCAAGCAACTGGAAGAAGGGGATGATTAGAAATTGCTTTGTTGCCTCTTCATTTTGCGCCCTGTCGACACGGGCAATTGCTTTCTTAGCGTGGGTTAGCAACTGATCCTTAAACTCTTCACTCATCCGAAGCCTCCTCCATATACAATCTTTCCTCGTCTCCCCTACGAAGAGAATGTAGCCTAAATAATTCCTTAACTCAAGCGAGAGAAATTGGACGAATAACGAGCAAAGCCTCAAAATCAGTAAAAACGAAGAGCCGGAGGAAATCTCCGACCCTCCCGTATTCGGCGAGCAATCTTATCCCGCCTCGATCTCCTCCCTCGCCTCGCTCGAAGCGATGAGGTTACGTATCTCGCGGAGCATGACTGGCAAGGTCGAGAGATCGTATACGCCGCTCTGGTTTATGTCCCGGAGGACTTGTATGGTTCGGTCCACGGCCCGCTGGTTCGCCTCGACCCACGCTTCGATGCGCTCTCCGGCATCCTTCCCGTCGGCGGGGACGGAGCGGAGGATCTCGGCGGTGAGCGTGGCTTGCTGGCCGTAAAGGTCGTCGCGCAGCGCGGCCCTCGCCAATGTGCGCCAGCGATTGTCGCGTGGGAGGCGGTCTATGTGGTCGCGGAGGAGGTGGAGGTTCATCCGGTCGCCGAGGGTGAAGTACACCGAGGCCGCCGTCTCGATGGATTGCCCGGTTTTGTCGGCGGTGTCCACGATGTCGAGGATGGAGAACATCGAGCCGAGCGTCGCCGCCCGGCGGGCGAGGTCCTCGGGGACTCCCTTCTCTTCGAGGGAGTTCTTCTCTTCGTCGAGCTTCTCGCGCTCGCTCTCGAGCATGAAGTCGAGGATGCGCCCGCAAAGCTCGTCCGCCCCCTCGGAGAAGCGGGACACGATCGCCCCGATGTCGAGCGGGGGGCGGCGGTTTCTCAGCAGCCATCTCGTCGAGCGTTCGATGAGCTTCCGGCTGTCGAGGATCATCTCGGTTTGTATTTCGGCGGGAACCTCGTTGTCGAGGCTTTCGATTTCTTTCCACAAACTGCGGAGGCCGAAGATTTCGCGAGAGGCGGCGTACGCCCGGACGATGTCATCGGCCTCCGCGCCCGCCTCCTCGCCGAGTCGGTACGCGAATGTGATGCCGCACCGGTTCACGAGGCTGTTCACGACGACCGTAGCCACGATCTCCCGCCGCAGCCGATGACCCTTCATCCGATCGGAGAATCGCTCCCGAAGCGGAGTCGGGAAATAATGCTCCATCTCGCGGGCGAGATAATCGTCTTCGAGGGCTTCGGAGCCGAGGAGTTCTTGATAAAGGGAAATCTTCGTATACGCGAGAAGCACCGAGAACTCCGGAGCCGTAAGCCCGAACCCCGCCGCCTTCCTGTCGGCGAGTTCCTCGTCGCCCGGCAAGAACTCGATCTCCCGATTCAAAGCCCCGGACGACTCCATCGAGGATATATACCTCGCATGCACATCGGCCATCGAGGCGGACTGCGCGATGGCGTTCGAGAGAGCTTGCGTTTGGAGATAATTGTCCCGCAAAACAAGCTCCCCGACCTCCTCGGTCATCTCCGCGAGAAGCTCGTTCCTTTGCTTGTCCGTCATGTCGCCCGACTCTACGGTGGCGTCGAGGAGAACCTTTATGTTCACCTCGTGGTCCGAGCAATCCACGCCCGCCGAGTTGTCTATGGCGTCCATGTAAATTCTGCCGTCATTCAATACGTACTCGATGCGCCCGCGTTGCGTGAGGCCGAGGTTCCCGCCCTCCCCGAAAACCCGGCACCGAAGTTCGCTCCCGTCCACGCGCAAAGAATCGTTCGTACGGTCGCCGACCTCGGCGTTCGTTTCTTCGGAGGACTTCACATACGTCCCGATGCCGCCGTTCCAGAGGAGATCCACACGAGCTTTGAGCATCGCGTTTATGACCTCGTTCGGAGTGAGGCGATCCGCGTCGATGTCGAGGAGTTCCTTCACCTCCGGCGTGAGCTCGATGGACTTCGCCGAGCGGGAGAATACGCCGCCGCCTTCGGAGATGAGGCTTTGATCGTAGTCGTTCCACGTCGAGCGCGGAAGCTCGAAGAGGCGTTGCCGCTCTTCATGGCTTTTCTCCGGATCGGGGTTCGGGTCGAGGAAGATGTGCATGTGGTTGAAAGCCCCCACGAGCTTTATGTGCCGCGAAAGGAGCATGCCGTTTCCGAAGACATCTCCGTTCATATCCCCGACGCCGATGGTAGTGAAGTCCTCGCTTTGGGTGTCGAGGCCGAGTTCGCGGAAGTGGCGCTTCACGGATTCCCACGCGCCCTTCGCGGTGATCCCCATCGCCTTGTGATCATACCCGACCGAGCCACCGGAGGCGAAAGCGTCCCCGAGCCAGAAACCGTATTCTTTCGACAATCCGTTCGCGATGTCCGAGAAAGTCGCCGTCCCCTTGTCCGCCGCGACCACGAGGTACGAGTCGTCATCGTCGTAGCGGACGACGTTCTCCGGGTGGACGTTCTCGTTCTCGACGAGGTTGTCCGTTATGTCGAGCATGCCCCGGATGAGGGTTTTATAGCAATGGACGACCTCGTTTTGGACGGCTTCGCGGTCGCCGTTCATGGGGAGGTTCTTCACCACGAAGCCGCCCTTCGCGCCGACGGGGACGATGACGGCGTTCTTCACCATTTGGGCTTTCATGAGGCCGAGGACTTCGGTCCGGAAGTCCTCGCGGCGATCCGACCACCGTATGCCGCCCCGTGCGACCTCCCCGCCCCGGAGATGGACTCCCTCCATGCGGGGGGAGTACACGAAGATTTCGAACATCGGTTTCGGGAGGGGGAGTTCGGGAATCTTCCCCGGCTCGAGTTTGAAGGAGATGTATTCTTTGGATTCTCCGTCCTCGTACTTTTGATAGAAATTCGTCCTTGTGGTGGCGAGGATCACGTTCATGAAGCTGTGGATGATGCGATCCTCGTCGAGGCTCGTCACCGAGTCGAGAGCCTCTTCGATCTCCGCGACGATCCTCTCCGTCTCTTCTTCGGCGTTCCTTTGCCGTCTCGGATCGAAGCGGGCGGTGAAGAGCTCGACGAGCATGGCGGCGATGCCCGGGTTCGAGTCGAGGGTTCTCTCCATATAGTTTTGCGAGAACGTGAGGTTCGTCTGGCGGAGGTATTTGCAACACGCCCGGAGCATCGAAATCTCTCGCCAGTCGAGCCCGGCTTTGAGGACGAGGCGATTGAAGCCGTCGTTCTCGATTTGCCCGTGCCACACCCTTTGGAAGGTGTCCTGGAAAATGTCTTTGACTTGCGAGGTTTGGAGTTCGCGTTCGGCTTCGAGTCCGAAGTCGTGGATCCAGAAAAGCTCGTTCCCACCGGCCCGCACTTCATAAGGCCCGAGCTCGTCCGCGACCCGAACCCCCATGTTCTCCAAAAGCGGAAGCGCTTCGGAGAGCGAGACTATTCTGTTCATCCGGAACATTTTGAAGCGGAGGAAATTCTGCGGCTCCTCGAGTTGGTGGTAAAGGCTCATCCCGATGTCTTCCTCGGTGTCGAGTCCTTCGAGGCATCGTATGTCCGGGACGGCGCGGCGCGCCAAATACTCGTCCTTGTAGCCCGCCGGGAAGGCGTCGCGGTATCGGTGGAAGAGGGTCGTGCCGTCGTCCTCGCCGCACCCTTCGATGAGGACGTGGCGGAGGTTGTCCGTCCACGTTCTCGTAGCGTCGGAGATCTTCGCCTCTATCTCCGCGACGTCGTACTCCTTCGCCTTCGACGGGTCGGTGTATATGATGAAGTGGAGCCTCGCCAATACAGACTCCGAGAGGCGCACTGAGAAGTCCTCGCTCTCGCCGTCGAACTCCTTTATGAGGACGTCGTGGATGCGCCGCCGCGCCTCGGTGTCGTAGTGGTCTCGCGGCACGTACACGAGGCACGAGAGGAAGCGTCCGTACGTGTCTCGCCGGACGAAGAGGCGGACTTGCTGGCGTTCTTGAAGCTGCAAAATCCCCATCGCTATCTTATAGAGTTCGTCCTCGGGGGTTTGGAGGAGTTGGTCGCGGGGATACGATTCGAGGATCTCCACGAGAGCCTTCTCGTAGTGGCTGCTCGGGGGGAACCCGGAGCGTTCCATAATGTTCCGGATCTTCCCCTCCACGAGCGGTATCTCCGTCGGCTTCATCGAATACGCCGACGATGTATAAAGCCCGAGGAACCTCCTCTCGCCGACAACGTTCCCATCCCCGTCGAAGGTCTTCACGCCGACATAATCCAAATACGCCGGACGATGCACCCGCGACTTCGAGTTCGCCTTCGTGAGATTCAAAAGGTGCGGCTCGCGGGCGAGCCGTCGTACTTCCGGCGGAAGCTCGGCGAAGCTGCGTGAGATCGGGGCTTCGTTCCCGGACTCGCGAAGAATGCCGAGGCCGGAGCTCGGGACCGTCTTCAAAATGTCTTCGCCGCCCTCTTTATCGAGAGCGTACTCGCGGTATCCGGTGAACGTGAAGTGGTTGTCCTCCAGCCACCGGAGGAAGGATACGGTCTCCTCGATTTCCTTTTCATCCACGGGGGAGGGAGGGTTTTCTTCGAGGTTCGAGACGATCTCCCCGACCCGAGCGCGCATCTCCCGCCAGTCTTCGACGGCGGCCCGGACTTCATGGAGGGTTCGGGCGAGGCTCTCGCGGAGTTCTTCGAGAACCTTCGGTTCGGTTCTTTGGTCGATCTCGACGTGCATCACCGACTCGGAGACCGCGTCTTCGTCTTCGGAATCGGGCGGGAGGAGTTCGAGGAGGTTCCCTTCGCCGTCGCGCCTCACCTTTATGATGGGATGGAACATGAGGTGGATGCCGTGTCCGAGGCCGCTTATAGCCATGCCCACCGAGTCAACGAGAAACGGCATGTCGTCGTTGGCGATCTCGACAACGGTGTGCGTGGACTGCCAGCCGTGGTCGTCGTGGTTCGGGTTGTATATGAAGACCTTCTCGGTTCCCGGCTCCCGTTTCTGGATGAAGTTCCAATGCGCGACGGCGGCTCCGTATATGTCCACGGGGGATCGCTCGGCGAGGTCGGCGGGGGCGACCCATCCGTAATACTGGTTTACGAACTCTTCGACTTGCGGGGCTTTCTCCGCGGGCAAATGCTTTCGGACGCGCTCGACGACCCGATCCAAAACCTCGTCCTTGAGTACCATGGGCGTCTCTCCTCCCGGCGGATTCTCTTTCCCTTGAAGGGTCATTATAGCGATGATGGATGTTCGCGGGGAAAGAAACGCGGGCTATCGGCTTCGCCAACGTCCGCTAACAAGAAAAGCGACTCCCGCGAGGAAAGTCGCCCGATTTCCTCAACCGATGGATCGAACCGTGCCGGCGAAAGCCCGCCTCGCCGCCTCTTCGTATCCTTCGCGGACTTCCATCGGGACGAAGCGCGACTCCGGGTACAAATAGCTCTCGCCGCTCTCATCCACCACACGGATGAGGCCGAGTTCGGGTTCACCGTCGGGAAGCGTCCGATAGAGTTTGAAAAGATCCAGCGACGTCGGATAGCCTTCGTTGTTCACGCAAACCACGTAGCAAAGCTTCACCTTCGTCGAACCTTTGCATTTTCGCCAGTCGCCCCGCCCATAATCTCGCTGAAGCAGCCGCAATTCCCGAATGCCGCTCCCCCGCACGAAAGTCTCGCGGTCGGATATGGAGCCGATGATCTCGAAGTCCCGCACCAAACCATACTAGTGGGTCGCTTTCTCCCACAAGACTCTCCCGAACCTCCGGCACGAGCAAACGCCCGAGTTCCTCCCGCTTCCATAACGGACTTTCGGGTATAAAGGTCGAAACTCCGAACCGGAGTACGGTGATGTCCGGCTCGGCGGAAGCCTTTCCGCGACCCGTGACGACAGGTGTCCGACCGGTCGCGTTTTCTGTGGAATCCGCCATTTTCCTTCCCTCATCGGAGTATATTTCTTAAACGCTTGGTGTGAGTTGTTGAGATCACCACCCCAGCAAGTCGGCGAAGGAAAGTCGAGGGCGACCGAGGCGGTCATTGAGCCAGATGCAGAAGTTGTGCAGCGCTACCCTCGCTGCTAGGCGAGCTCGCAAGCCTTCTATCTCATGGGGCCGCTCCTTCCAGAGGCCGAAGGCGTTGAACAGCTTATCGTAGACAGTCTCCACGATCTGACGGATAGAGGCTATCCAGCGTCTGAGCTTTCTGGACCAGCTTCGCTTTTTGGAGTTACGCTTGGGTGGGTGGATGAGATCCGCACCGTAGCATTCGAGCCAGCGGCGATGGTTTTCTACTCCCTCAAAACCCTTGTCGGCAACGTAAGTCCCACAGAAGGTCGAGCCCACGCTTCCCAGCCTGGGATTCGGGTTGGCTCTGAGGGCGAAGAAGGTTTCGGCCAGAGGTTGGTCAGCAGTGGAAGCGGAACCAAAGCAAAAGCCCGTAATCACGCCGGAAGATTCTACGGCAGTCAAAAGAGAGAATCCTTCGTACCATCCCAGTTTGTTGGACCAGCCGATGTCAGCGTAGCCCGCGAGCCATCCCGCGCCCCTTCTCTTGGAGTCCCGGACCGGCATCGCCGAGGCATCCAGGGCTTGGTAGGGACATTGTCGATCCTCCACCGTCTGCCCTAGATGCAAGGCTACCGCCTCAATGGCGTCCGTATGCAAGCGCGCCAGCCGGTTGAACTGGGAACGGTCGGGCAGAGTAGGGAACGCCTCCCGGAGTTGGTCGCTGGCGTAGCGGTAGAAGTCCCGCTCACTTGCGAAGCGTCCCCATTGGGGAAAGATAGCCAGGGTTATGACCTCGCTGGAACCGAGGGAAGCCTCGGGTCCGGGTCGCCGCTGTTTTGGCGGGCTAGAGTAGCGGAAGTCGTCCACCATGACGTAGAGTGCGGCGGGGAAGGTGTCCACATCGACCATGAGTCGGTTCCTTTCCCTTCGGGATCGGTGAGCAAGCCGACTCTAGTTCGTGGACACCTTCCGTTCAAATTCCGTACAAGTAATTCACACCAAGCGTT
>JACDAJ010000182.1 GCA_013695475.1 Rubrobacter sp.
CTAGCGAAGCTGCGGAGGGCTACGAGATAAGCGGAGCTGTGTGTAGTTACGAACCGTTGACCGTTCTCAAAGTCGGGCATCACGGCTCGAACACTTCCACGACGCCGTTGTTTCTCAGCCGCTTTCCGCCGAAGGTCGCGGTTATACAGAGTGGCGCGGACAATACGTATGGGCATCCGACGCCGGAGACGCTCGAACGTCTTCGGCGGGCCGGAGTCAAAGTCTTCCGAAACGATATGCACGGAGACGTCATCGTCACGATAGACAAGAAGGATGTGGAGGTTATGGTTCAAAATCCCTGAGAAGCGGCTATTGGAGAAGACACTATGTTTCTGTAGACTGGAAGCAATATTCAGCGGAGAAAGGAAAGAGCATGGTCAGCTTCAATCGTGTGATCCTCGCCGGAAACCTCACCCGCGACCCGGAGCTTCGCTTCACCGGAGGCGGTATTCCGGTGTGCGAATTCGGCATGGCGGTCAACCGCGTCCGCTCGAAGAACGAGGAAGTGGACTTTTTCAGCATCACCGCCTGGCGCGAACTCGGCGAAACCATCGCCAACTATAAAAAGAAGGGCGACCCCATCCTCGTCGAAGGCCGCCTCCAATTCAGCTCGTGGGAAGCCCAAGACGGCTCGAAACGCTCCAAAGTGGATGTCGTAGCCGACAACGTCCAATTCCTCGGACGCCCCGGCGACGGTGAAGGCGGAGGCGGCGGTGGACAACGCAGCGGGGGACAAGGCGGCGGACAGCGCGGCGGCCAAAACCAGAGCCGCGAAGACGTGGACATCAACGAAGAGGATTTCGATGATATTCCATTCTGAACTAAATTAATAGACAAATAGCTAAAAAGATGCGTGGAGGCTTCGGGGTCTCCGCGCATCTTCGCGTCTCGGGCAAGGCGGGGCTTTCGCGGGTAAAGTTAGCGGCTGTGGAGAAAGGACGTTCGGAAAGCCCCGGTTCGGAAAGCCCCGGTTCGGATTCGCTTTTCACTCCAGCGATCCTCCTCATAACGGGGGCGGCGTTCGCGTCCATGTTCGGGTTTCAGATGCTTCTTTCGGTCGTGCCGCTCTATGCGAGCGAGGTCGGCGGGGGGAGCATGGGTGCCGGGTTCACGACGGCGGCGTTCATGGGGACGACGGTTCTCGCCCAAATTCAAATGCCTCGTATTCTCCGAAGGTTCGGATATCGGAGTTCGCTGGCGGCTGGCATCGCGCTCCTCGGGGTTCCGGCGTTTTTGTATGTTCTCTCCGAGTCGGTCGCGTCCATCCTCGCCGTCACGCTCGTCCGGGGCGTCGGGTTCGGGGTCGTCACGGTCGTGTTTGCCGCGCTCCTCGCCGAACTCGCGCCGCCCGAAAGACGAGGCGAGGCTCTCGGGCTTCTCGGCATCTCCATCACCGTCCCGACCATCTTTTGCAACGCCCTCGGACTGTGGCTCGTCGCAAACTACGGGTTCGGAATCGTATTCGTCCTCGGGGCGGCGGTTCCGCTTCTCGGGGTCGTATCCGCGCTCGCTATTTCGTCCGCCCCCGAGCCGAACCGCGAAAGAGGCGCGGGCTTCTTCGCCGGACTCTCCCGAGGCCCGCTCCTCCGCGTCATGCTCCTTTTTTGCTCGATGACCATCGCCGCGGGCATGGTTTTGACCTTCCTCCCGCTCACAAATCCCGGCTCCGGACTCTTCTCGGCCACTGGCGCGCTCCTCTTTTTCGGGATCTCGGTGACCGTCTTCCGATGGTGGGCGGGGAGGTACGCGGATCGAAGCGGGAATCCGGGGATACTCCTCCCTCCCGGCCTCGTCTCGGCGGCGGTCGGCGTGGCCGCGTTGTCGGGGGATGGAGTCATTCTCCTCCTCGGCGCGCTTCTCTTCGGAGCGGGCTTCGGACTCCTCCAAAATTCCACGCTTTTATTGACGATGGAGCGCGTGTCCAAAAAAGAATACGGCCTCGGAAGCACACTGTGGAACGTCGCATTCGACCTCGGGACGGGACTCGGCGCGCTCGTTTTCGGGTTCGTCATCTCCGCGACCGGATTCACGGCGGCATTTTATATGTGCGCCGCTCTCCTCGTCGCGACGCTCATCATAATTCCGCTCGACCGTCGCCGATTAGCGGGGTGAATGAAAGCCGGTCGGTCGAGCCGGAAGCAAAGAGGAGATTCGCAACGTCGCTGGCGGATTGAGCGCGGCACGGGAAATGTTCGAGGAGTTCAGCCGTCCGGGTCGGCGCGTGGACGACCCTCGTTGTTTTGGAGAAGCCGTGGAATTGCCGACGCTCGGAAGGATCGGTTTTCGGGCGGCCTCGACGAGAGGAAATAGGGAACCGACGATAGACGTGTACGCTACAATTGACTGCGTGCGGATAGACAAGATCAAGTTCACGGAGAGATAAGTGGGACGCACCCGGCAAATCAGCAAGGCGAAAGCCGACGTCCTCATGGAGGGTCTCGACGACTCGATCGGCATATGGGAGATCGCCGCTGTCGTCCGGGGCGAACTTCCCCGACCGGACGACCGCGCGGTTCGCGCCGCCTCCCTCGAAATCGTGGAGGATGTACTCGAAGAAGGGCTTATGCGTTCCGGTTTCCCCGCTCGCGAAGGCGCCTTCGAGGTTCTCCGAAAAACACACCGCGAGACGCTCGAGCGAGTCGAGCGAGAATGGGACGAACTCTACCGCGCCCCCGATGTCGGAGAGGGCATATGGTTCGACCTCACCGAGAAGGGTGAAGAATACGCGAGAAAGCTGGAAGAAAGCTCCGCTTAACGCGCCCATGACTCGAGACGCCGAACCGAAAGAATTCTTCTTCGAAGACGGCGGCAAAATCCCGAACAACCCGAACCTCCCCCTCCTCCTTTATCCGAAAGCCCTCGAAGAACGAGACCCTTCGAATATTAAAAACCTCCTCGCCGGAAACGGATGGTCCGGCGCGTGGGTGAACGGCGTTTTCCCGTACCACCATTATCATTCGACGGCGCACGAAGTCCTCGCCGTGACGAGCGGTTCGGCCCGCATAACCTTCGGCGGCCCGGAGGGCGAGACCATCGAGGTCGCATCCGGTGACGTGGTCGCCATCCCGGCGGGGGTCGGGCATTTCAACGCGGGTTCGAGCGGGGATTTCGTCGTGGTCGGGGCGTATCCGGACGGGCAGGCATGGGATCTCCTCATCGGCGAGCCGGGCGAACGGCCCGAGTCCCTCGAAAACATCCGGAACGTGCCGCTCCCGAGCTCCGATCCTGTTTTCGGAGATTCGGGGTCGTTGCCGGAGAGATGGGGTTTTTAGCTTTCAGCTCGGATGAATGACGAAACCTCTCGAAAGCCGGGAAAGCCGCGAATGGTGGCGGTGGCCTCCATGCCTCTCCGAAAATGATAGCCTTGCCAGAGAGTGGGTAAAACGAAACCCGGACGGCACTTTATACGAGGAGGAAACATGACTTCGCAGACGGGACAGGCGGTACTCGGGGCCGAGGGGTGGCGCGACCTCGCGCAGCAACTCCGGATCGACTCCATAAGATCGAGCGGCGCAGCCGGCTCCGGACACCCGACCTCCTCGATGTCCGCAGCCGACATCATGGCCGTACTCATGGCGAGACACCTCCGCTATGATTTCGACGCGCCGGACAACCCCGCCAACGACCATCTCATCTTCTCGAAAGGCCACGCATCTCCGCTCCTTTATTCGATGTACCGCGCCGCCGGAGCGATCTCCGACGAGGAGCTTCTCTCCTTCCGGCAGTTCGGGAGTCGTTTCCAGGGACATCCCACGCCGGAGATTCCGTGGGTGGACGTCGCAACCGGCTCCCTCGGACAGGGACTCCCCATCGGCGTCGGGGTCGCGCTCGCGGGGAAGAGGCTCGAGGATGCTTCGTATCGGACGTGGGTTCTTTGCGGCGACTCGGAGATGGCCGAAGGCTCGATGTGGGAGGCTTTCGAGCACGCCGCTTTTTACAACCTTTCGAACCTCGTCGCGATCCTCGATATGAACCGCCTCGGGCAGACGCGCGAGACGATGCACGGCCACAAAGGCGAAATATACGAGGGGATGGCCCGGTCGTTCGGGTGGAATGCCGTTCAGGTTGACGGCCACGACGTCGAGCAAATAGACGCGGCCCTCGCCGCCACCGAGGAGAGCGAAGGCCCGACCTTCATCATCGCGAAGACGATGAAAGGGCGCGGTGTCTCGTTCCTCGAAGACCTCGACGGGCTCCACGGCAAGCCCGTGCAGCCTGACCAGGAAGACGCCGCGATTCAGGAACTCGGCGGAAGGGCGGACATAAACGTCGAGATCCAAAAACCCGACCCCGCCTCCACCCACGCCCCCGCTGTAAGCGGAGTGACGAGCGACCTCACGCTTCCGGCATACGATGTCGGCGACGCCGTCCCGACCCGGAAGGCGTACGGCGAAGCGTTGGCGGCTCTCGGAAATGCTCGCAAAGACGTCGTCGCGCTCGATGGGGAGGTGTCGAACTCGACTCATTCGGAGGAGTTCGCGAAGGCGCATCCCGAGCGTTATTTCGAGATGTTCATCGCCGAGCAGCAAATGGTCGCCGCGGCGGTCGGGATGCAGGTTCGGGGGTATGTCCCGTTCGCGTCGAGCTTCGCGGCGTTCCTTTCGCGTGCATACGACTTCATCCGCATGGCGGCGATCAGCGGGGCGAACATCCGGCTTTCCGGGTCGCATGCCGGAGTCTCCATCGGCGAGGACGGACCCTCGCAAATGGCTCTCGAAGACATCGCCATGATGCGGGCCGTCCACGGCTCGACCGTCCTCCACCCGTGCGACGCGAACCAGACAGCGAAGTTGGTGGCCGCGATGGCTGACACGAGCGGCATAAGCTATATGCGAACCCTCCGCCCCGGAACCCCCGTCGTGTACTCCGCCGACGAGGAATTTCCCATCGGAGGAAGCAAAACCCTCCGTTCCTCCGACGACGACGCCGTCACCATAGTCGCGGCGGGCATCACGGTTCGGGAGGCTCTCGAAGCCGCCGAGACGCTTCGGAACGAGAACATCTCCGCCCGCGTGGTGGACGCATATTCCATAAAGCCCATTGACGCGGAAGGTTTGCGGAATGCGGCGCGGGCGACGAATGGGCGGGTCGTTGTGGTCGAGGATCACTGGCCCGAGGGCGGACTCGGGGAGGCGGTTCTCGCCGCGATCGCCGGAAATGGGAATCTCCGGTTCGAGCATCTCGCGGTGGATGAAATGCCCGGCTCCGGGAAGTCTGAGGAGCTTCTCGACTTCGCTGGCATAGATGCGAAGCACATTGTGGAGGCCGTTCGAAAGATGGTGTGAGGCGTCTTTTCGGCGAGTCCGAAGAGGACGCGCCGCCAGCCGTCGGTTTTTTGCTGGCGGCTGGCGTATTGTTTCAGTCATGAACACCCGTGCGCCGGAAACACCTCTCCGGCGCACGGGTGTTCATGGTCGGAGGTTTCGGCGCTCGGGTCCGCATCGGGCTCGGCCATGGATTTCGCGCTTTTCGCCGCGTGTGGCGATATGCGGCTCCGGAGTGTGGCCGTGAAGCTTTGTCGAGTGCCATTCGATAAAAAGAACCGCTCTCACAGTCATTCATGCTTCGAGTTCCAAATCGTCGAATCGCGGAGCTTCCACCATATATTTGCTTACGGCTAAAAGCTGAAAAACAGCCACATGGCCGATGCGAGTGTCCCTCCTCGCCCTTTTAACGCCCCTCCCATGGACATGTTCCATGCGACGGAAAAGAGGGAAGGGCGGGAAGGCATGCCTTTTCGGAGCGTCGCGTTACTAACCTGGAAAGGGCGGAAAAAGATCACCCCTTTGCGGGATGCGCCGCATACGGCTCCACGGATATTCTGCCCGCACATAAAAAAGGCGTCCGGGCGTTGGAAAGCATGAGAAGGGGGATCCGGCCGACGGATGGCCGGGTGTGGAAAGCGGAATGGGTGAAGGGATGGAGGTCGCGTGATGGGTGCTTCGGGAAGTTTCGCGGGAGGCATGTTCGCCACGAAGGGACGGGTGTTCATCGCCTCGGCCTTTTTCGCGTTTGCGGCGGCGGTATTGCTCGTGCTCGCGGGTTTGGCGCAGGCGCGGAACGGGGCGTTCTCGAACACGGCGGAGATATTGGTTCCGGGGGCGAACACCTCCGGCAACGCCGCGCCGTCTCCGTCCACCATAAACGTGAGCGGGATGGCCGGGGACATCGCCGATGTCAACGTGACGCTCACGGGGGTCGAGCATACGAATCCTGACGACATTGACGTGCTTCTCGTCGGGCCGGAGGAGGGAAACGTCCGCCTCGTCTCCGACGCTGGCGGGACCACTGACATAATCGGCGTGAACTTCACGCTGGACGACGAGGCGGCGAACTCGCTTCCCAACTCCTCGCTGCTGAGCACCGGAAGCTATAAACCGACCAATTTCGGTTCCCCAGCCGACAATTTCTCCGGCTCCGGAGTTTCGGAGGCCACCCCTTATGGATCGGCCCTCTCCGTCTTCGATGCGACTGACCCGAACGGCGACTGGAAACTCTACGTGGTTGACGATGAAGGTACTAATGACTTTCCTAATACGGGCAAGATCGCAAACGGATGGAGCATCGAAATCTCCACCGACAACGACGCGCCGGAGATCGAGAGCGCGGTCGGCGGAACCGCCGACGAAGGCTCCCCCGCGGAGATCACAGTCGAGGCGAACGACGATCCGAGCGACACGCTCACATACGCCTTTGACTGCGACGACAATGGAAACTTCACAGATGATGGCGACATCGAGAGCCAGCCGGGCAATATCGGCGAATGCATCTTCGACGACAACGGCGAGTATCCCGTCGGCGTGAAAGTCAGCGACGGGAAGGCGAACGGCACGGACACCGCCACCGCGACCGTCACCGTGGAAAATGCCGCTCCGACCGCGACCCTCGGAAACGACGGCCCGACGAACGAAGGCGGCGAGGCGACGGTTTCGTTCACGGACGCCAGCGATCCCTCGACCGCCGACACGAACTCCGGGTTCCGTTACGAATACCATTGCGACGGAGCCGCTTTCACGGAAGATCCCGACTATGACGGTGCCTCCACCTCCGATTCCGCGACGTGCGGTTTCGGGCAGGATGGCGAGAAGGAGACCCGGGCGCGCATCATAGACAAAGACGGCGGCGCGACCGCGCACATTACGACGGTCGAGGTGAACAATGTCGAGCCGACCATCGAAACTATCGAAACCGACGCGACGGAGGATGAGCCGGTCGCCGAAGGCTCCCCCGCGACGATCACGGTCGCGGCGAGCGACCCCGGCTCCGACGACCTCACCTTCGAGTTCGACTGCGACAACGACGATACTTTCGAGACCGCCGCTTCGATGGACGAGCCGGACAAAGGCCGATGCACCTTCGACGACGAGGGAACATATACCGTCGGCGCGCGGGTTATGGATGACGATGAGTCCGCTGCCGACACCATCGAGGTCTTTGTCCGAAATGTCGCGCCGGAGATCACGCTCACAGGCGACGAGGATGCCGACGAGGGCGACACGAAAACATACTCCTTCTCCATCGCCGACCCCGGCGACGACACGCAAACCATAAACGCCGTCTGCGGCGCGAACAGCGCGACGGTTCCGGACTCGTACGAAATCGAGGATGGCGAGGGCAGTTTCGAGTGCCGTTTCCCGAACGGCCCGGCGACCGCCGGAATCTCCGTGGACGCCGACGACGGCGACGGCGGAGAGGACGTGGTGGAGAAATCCATCGCCGTCGCCAACGTCGCACCGGTGGTCGAGATCTCCGGCGATGGCAACGCTGACGAAGGACAAACGAAGACGTATACATACACCGTCACCGACGTAGGCGTGAACGACACCATCGCCAACGTCGAGGAATCGTGCGGCGACAACGCCGAATACACGGACACGACGGAAGACGACAGCTTCGAATGCACGTTCACTGACGGCGGCGCGGGCAAGAATTCCGCCGTCTCGGTCGAGGCGACGGACAACGACGGTGGCGTGGGAACCGACACGAAGACGGTCGCCGTCGCCAACGCGAAGCCGTCCATCGCACTCACAGGCGACGAGGCGGCCAACGAGGGCGAGACGAAGACGTATAACTTCGCAGTCACCGACGCTGGCGAGACAGACACGCACACGATCACGACCGCGTGTGGCGGCTCGAACGCCGAGAAGGTTCCCGGCTCCCAAACCTATGATCCGGATGAGAGGACAGGCAGTTTCGAGTGCAAGTTCCTCGACGGAGGCGCGGGTAAAACCAGTGACATCACAGCCACGGTCACCGACAACGATGAGGCCGCCGACACGGACGCGCAGTCCATAACGGTGGATATCGCCAACGTCGCTCCGACGATTTCGGCCATTGACGATGTGTCCATAGACGAGAACACCGCCACGGACGAACTCGAATTCACCATCGCCGACGACGGCACCGACACGCTCACGGTCGGCAAAGCGTCCTCCGACACGGAACTCGTCCCGCTCGACAACATCGTCGTAAGCGGAACGGGCGCGAACCGCACCGTCAAAGTCACCCCGGTCGCCGACATGAACGGCGAGGCGACGATCACACTCACCGTCAGCGACGGCGACGAGGCGAGCGGAGAATTCAAAGTCACGGTTCGCCCCGTCAACGCGAAACCGACCGCCGGAGCCGTCGAACCCGATGCCGTGGACGAGGACGCGACGGACAATGAAGTCGAAATAGACCTCGCGACCGGAGCCGCCGACGGCGAGACACCGGACGCGGGCCTCACGTACGACATCGAAGACCCGACATCCGGGCAAGGCACGCTCGAACCGAAGATGGACGGCGGCAACCCGGTTCCCGGCGTGTTCATCTTCGATCCGGCGCCGAATTTCAATACCGGAGCCGGGACGCTCTACCTCGAATACACCGTCACCGACCGCGGCGACCCGGATGAGTGCGTCGAAAACACCGCGCTCGACATCGACACCGGAAGCAACGACGATGGATGCGACGCCGCGAAGACGAGCGAGCCGGGAACCATCACCATAACCGTGAACCCCATAAACGATGCCCCGGTCGCCAAAGACGACCCGAACGCCAATGATACGGAGATCCGGTACACGGTCGCCGAGGATGATCCGCTCACCGTCGCCGACGGAGAGAACGACATCCTCGCCAACGACACCGACGTGGACGAGGATGAATTATTCGTCGCCGACGGGGATCTCGACACCGACGGCGTCCAGCCCGAGAGCGGCCCGGTCAACGGCACGCTCGAACTCGATGAGAACGGCTCGTTCACGTACACGCCGGACGACGAGGATTTCTACGGCGAGGACGAGTTTACGTACCAAGCCGACGACCGTCGCGGAAGAGACAATCTCTCCGCGCCCGCGACCGTCACCATCACGGTCGAAAACGTCGAGGACAACCCGGTCGCCAACAACGACCCCGGAAACGACGGTGAATATGAAGTGAACGAGGACGGCACGCTCTCGGTCAACGCCGGAAACGGCCTCATCGCCAACGACACCGACGCCGACAACCTCACAGGCGCCGCGAACGCCGGACTCTCGGTGGCGGATAAGGACGATGACCCCGACAACGGCATCCAGCCCGAAAACGGCTCGCAAAACGGCACGCTCACGATCAATTCGAACGGCTCCGGCTCTTTCACGTATGCGCCGAACGCGAATTACAATGGCCCCGATTCGTTCACATACAAAGCGAAGGACGCCGAAGGAAACCTTTCCGATGAGGCCGCCACGGTCGCCATGTCCGTCTCGCCTGTCGCCGACGCCCCCGTCGCGAGGCTCGACACGGCCACGACACCCGAGGACACACCGTTCCTCATAAACGTCCTCGGCAACGACGACAATCACGACGGCGGGCCGCTCACGGTCACCGTCGCCGCCAGCCCCGATCACGGAGCGGCGGAAGTCATCACCGAGGACGGAGCCGACAAGAACAAGATCCGGTACACGCCGGACGAGAACTTCCACGGCGCAGACAACCTCACATACGAGGTCTGTGACTCCGGGGACCGATGCGACCAGGCGCAAGCCGGGATCACGGTAGAGCCGCTCAACGACGCGCCCGTCGCCAACGACGACTCATACTCCACTGACGACGACGAGACCCTCACGGTGAACGCAGCCGACGGCCTCCTCAAGAACGACACCGACATTGACAACGAAGGAAACTCGAACGCCGGACTCACCGTGGCTGACGGAGACAACGACTCCGAAAACGACATAAGCCCGGTCGCGCCCCCGACAAAGGGAACCCTCGCGCTCGGAGCCGACGGCTCCTTCGAATACACGCCGAACGCCGACGTCTCCGGCGAGGACACTTTCACGTATCGCGTGGCGGACGGCGACGGCGCCACCGATGAGGCGGAGGTGACCATCGAGATAAACACCGTCAACCGTAAACCGGTCGCGGAAGCCGACGAGTACACCGTCCTCGAAGACGGCACGCTCACCGCCGACGGTGCGGGCGACCCGGCGATAAACGGCGTCCTTTTCAACGACACCGACCCGAATGATGATGATCTCGAAGCCCGACTCGAGAGCGACGTCTCCAGCGGCACGCTCGACCTCGAATCCGACGGTACCTTCGAGTACACGCCGGATGACGATTTCAACGGCGGCGACAGCTTCACGTACCGCGCCGATGACGGCGGATCGAAGAATAATCTGAGCGATCCCGCCACGGTCGAGATCACGGTCGCGCCGGAGAACGACATTCCGACCGCCGATTCCGCCAGCCGTATCACCGATGAGGACGGCGATGACGTCGTCATAACCCTCTCCGACCTCGCCTCCGATGTCGAGACCCCGAAAGCCGGACTCTCATTCGAGTTCATAAACCCCGACGGCTCCCCGCTCACCGAGCTTCCGAACGGCGCGACTTTCACCGGTTCGACCCTCACGTACAGCCCGCCCGACGATTTCAATGGCATCGTCGAACTCACGTATCGAGTCACCGACAAGGGCGACCCGAACGAGTGCGGCAACGCGGATGAGGATTGCGACGGCACCGAGAGCGCGACCGGGACGTTGAGCGTCACCGTCCGCCCCATCAACGACGCTCCGACCGCCGCCGACTTCCCGAACGTCGAGACTGACGAGGATACTCCGACGGACATTGACGTTCTCGCCGATGCGGACGATGCGGACGGCGACGCACTCGAGATATTCCTCCCGTCGGACCGCCGCCCATCCCACGGCACAGTCTCGATCGTGGACGGTGGGATCCGGTACACGCCGAACGCGAATTACAACGGCCCGGACTCCTTCCAGTACCGCGTGGACGACGGCGAGACTCAAAGCGCTCTCGCCACGGTCACGATAAACGTCGCCCCGGAGAACAACGCCCCGATAGCCCGACCCGACACCGCCCTCACCACCGAGGAAACCCCCGTCGGAATAAACGTCCTCGCCAACGACGAGGACGCCGACGGCGGCGACGAACTCTCCATCGAAGAGTTCACCCAGCCCGGCGACGGAAGCGGCACCGTCGCCGCGGAGCCGAACAACACCCTCATCTTCACCCCGGCCCCGAACTTCAACGGAACCACGACCTTCACGTACACGGTCACCGACGACACCACCGGAACCACCGCCACCGTCACCGTCACGGTCACCGCCGTCAACGACGCGCCCGTCGCGGAGGACGATTCATACGAAACCGACGAGGGCGTCGAACTCGCGGTGAACGCCGAAAACGGCCTCCTCGCCAACGACACCGATGTGGACAACGGCGGCAATGGAAACGCCGGACTCACGGCGCTCCTCTTCGCCGGCCCCGAAAAGGGCGAACTGACACTCAACCCCGACGGCTCGTTCACGTACACGCCGGACGCCTTCTCGAACGGAGATGACTCCTTCACATACCGAGCCAAAGACGCCGCTCTTCGCAGCGAAGTCGCCACCGTCTCCATCGTGGTGAACGCCGTCAACGATGCTCCGGTCGCCGCAAACGACACGAAGTCCACCCCCGAGAACACGCCGCTCGTCTTCGACGCGAGCGACCTTCTCGCCAATGATTCACCCGCTCCCGAAGGCGCGGCCGACGAGCAAGGACAGACGCTCACCGTCGCCGAAGCCAGAAGTGCCGTCAATGGCGCGGTGAGTTTGGTGGATGGACAGATCACATTCACCCCGGCGCCCAATTTCAAGGGCGCGGCTTCCTTCGAGTACACGGTCTGCGACGACGGCACCCCCGACCCGGCATGCGCTTCGGCGACTGTCGCGGTCAACGTCGCGGCTTCGAACTCCGCTCCGGCGGCCGATGCGATCACTCGCTCGATGGACGAGGACGCGTCCCCGATCTCGGTGAACCTCCTCGAAGCCGGAAACGTCTCCGACGACGAGACGGATGACGCCAACCTCACCTTCGCCATAGTCGAAGGCCCGGCGGCTTCGGAGGGCGCGGCGACCCTCACCGGCTCGACGCTCACCTTCACTCCCGCGCCGAACTTCCACGGCGCGGTCGAGATGGGGTATTCGGTCACCGACGGCGGCGACGGCGACGCCGCCCCGGAGACGACGGAGGCCGACATCACCATAAACGTCGCCCCGGTCAACGACGCTCCGACGGCGGGCAATGTCTCGGCGACGGCGCGTGAAGATACTGTGTCGAACATAAACGTCCTCGCCGGAGCCGCCGACGCGGACGGGGACGACCTCGAAGTCGTCATCGTCTCGCAGCCCGGAAAAGGCGCGGCGACGGTGAACGCCAACGGCACGATCCGATACGCGCCGAGGCTCAATCTCAACGGCCCCGACAGCTTCACATACAAAGTTTCCGACGGACAGGCCGAGAGCGCGGCGGCCACGGTGAGCATAAGCATCACCCCCGTCAACGACGCGCCGGTCGCAAGGAACGACGCGGCTCGCACTCTCATAAACCGCGCCGTGAACATAAACGTCCTCGCCAACGACTCCGACGTGGATGGCGACCGCCTCTCCTCGGCCATCGTCAGTCGGCCCGCGAGGGGTGTCGTGTCTCGCAACGCGAACAACGCCATCCGGTACACGCCCCCGAGGAACTTCGTCGGAGCCACGTCGTTCACGTACCGCGCCAGCGACGGAAAAGGCGGATCGAGCGTCGCCACCGTCCGCATCACCGTCGCCAGGCGATAGAAAGGAGCGCATGAGCTAAAAGAATGATCTGAAATCCAAGGAAAAGCGACTTCACGCGGGCCTCTCGATCCGGGAGGCTCGTCTCTTTTCGGGTTTCAGGTGACTACCGTGGTTGGCGCGGTTCGCGGCCTCGAATTCGTGGCTGCGTATCGCCGCCCACGCTATGGAGCGGCGCATATGGGGGCGAGTCCCGCTCCGGGTTGCCGAACTTTAAAACCCGACGCCCAATGCTCCCCATCGTTTTACCGGAGCGCATCTCGCGGGTAGACTTGTCGTGGCGGGTTTGAACCGACGATGAACGAGAGGTTCCCATGAACGAGCGGCTGCGAGAATTGCAAGCGGCGGGGCAGAGCGTCTGGATAGACTCCCTCTCCCGCGACGACATCCAAAACGGCGACCTTCAAAGTATGGTCGAGGAAGGCGTCACGGGCGTAACCTCGAACCCGTCCATCTTCCAGAAATCCATCTCCTCGTCCTCACTTTACGACGAGCAACTCAGCGAGGTCGCCGAGAGCGAGGACGACCCGAAAGAGGTTTTCTTCCGGCTCGCGAAACAAGACATCCGGGACGCATGCGAAATTCTCCGTCCCGTATACGACCGGACGGGTGGCCTCGATGGATATGTTTCGCTCGAAGTCTCCCCCGACCTCGCATACGACACGGGCGGGACGATAAATGAGGCGGATCGCCTCCACGAAATGGTCGGCAAAGACAACCTCCTCGTCAAAATACCGGCGACCGAGGCGGGGCTTCCGGCGATCGAAGAGATGATCTCACGCGGCAAGCCCATCAACGTCACCCTCATCTTCTCCCTCGACCGATACCGGGCCGTCGCCGAAGCATATGTCTCCGGCCTCGAAAAGCTCGTCGCCTCCGGCGGCGACCCCTCGAAGGTGTCGAGCGTCGCGAGCTTTTTCGTCTCCCGCGTGGATTCCGAGGCCGACAAACGTCTCGACGAAGCCGGAAAGCCGGATATGAAGGGGCGGCTCGCGGTCGCCAACGCGAAGCTCGCATACGAGGCGTTCCGGGGGATTTTCTCCGGTGGAAGATGGGAGGCTCTCGCGGCGAAGGGGGCGAATCCGCAGCGACCGTTGTGGGCTTCGACATCGGTGAAAGACCCTTCATACTCGGATCTCAAATACGTCGAGCCGCTCGTCGGCGACAAAACCGTGAACACCATGCCCCTCGAAACTTTGGACGCGACGAAGGATCACGCCGAAGTCCATCCGGGAGCCATCGAAGAAAACATCGGGGAGGCCCGCGCCGTCTTCGAAGAACTCGAAGCGGCCGGAATAGACTACGATGACATCACGGTCGTCCTCGAAAAGGAGGGTGTGGAGAAATTCGCGGACTCGTTCGACGAGCTCATCGGCGGCATAAAGGAGAAGAGCGGGAAAGTTGCGAAATCCTGACGGGAGGTTCGAGATGGAAGGTTTCACGGCGGTCTTCGAGCGGGGCGAAGATGGATGGTGGGTCGCCAATTGCGCGGAGATTCCCGAAGCCATCACACAGGGTGAGACGATGGAGAAGGCGAGGGAAAATCTCAAAGACGCGACACGCCTCGTCCTCGAAGGCCGCCGCGAGGATGTGGGCAAAGAATTTGAGGGGCGGGAGATGACAAAGGAGAGGCTCGCCGCCCGAAAAAGCTGACAAGCTGAAATGCTGACTCGCGGCAAGCGCGACCGAAGGGAGCCACATATGGACATTGGAATTTACGGACTCGGGAGGATGGGCGCGAACATGGTCCGCCGACTCCATCAATCAGGCGGCCATCGAGTCGTCGCCGGAAACCGCTCCGACGGAAAAGTGGACGAGATAGCGAAAGAGGGCATCGAAGGGGCGTACTCGATGCGCGAGATGGTCGAGAAACTCGAAAGGCCGCGTGCGATATGGATCATGGTTCCGGCGGGCGACGCCACCGACGACGCGCTGAAAGAGTTCGCCGATCTCATGGATGAGGGCGACATCCTCATTGACGGCGGGAACTCGTACTTCCGCGACTCGGTGCATCATGCGAAAGTGCTTTCGGAGAAAGGCATCCGCTTCCTCGACGCGGGGACGAGCGGTGGCGTGTGGGGTCTCGAAGTCGGGTATTGCCTCATGGTCGGCGGCGATTCGAGCGCGTTCGAGGTGGTCGAGCCGGCCCTCGAAACCCTCGCCCCGCCGAACGGATACGCGTATCTCGGGGACGCCGGGGCGGGCCACTTCACCAAAATGGTTCACAACGGCATCGAATACGGGATGATGCAAGCGTACGCCGAGGGGTTCGAGATCCTCGAAAAGTCCCGATACGACCTCGACCTCCGGGCGGTGTCGAGCCTGTGGAATCAAGGAAGCGTCGTGCGAAGCTGGCTCCTCGAGCTCGCCGAAAGCGCCTTCGAGAAGGACGCGAACCTCGACCAAATCCGTGGCTACGCCGACGATTCGGGGGAGGGTCGGTGGACGGTCATCGAGGCCATGAGGGAGGACGTCCCGGCGAACGCCATCGCAGGCTCGCTCTTCGCCCGCTTCGCCTCGCGCCAGGATGAGTCGTTCGCCATGAAGGTCATCGCCGCCCTCAGAAACGAGTTCGGCGGCCACGCGACCAAAGGCGTGGGGGAGAAGTAAAAACCCGGAAGGAGGCCGCCGTGGTGGACACGAAAACTTTCGAGGGCGCCCTCGCCGGAGACCCTCGCCTGCCGAACACGCCCGAACCCGCCACCATGGTCATCTTCGGCGCGTCCGGCGATTTGACCGCCCGTAAACTCATCCCCGCCCTTTACGACCTCGCCGCCTCCCGCCGACTTCCGATGGAGTTCT
>JACDAJ010000194.1 GCA_013695475.1 Rubrobacter sp.
GCGCGAAGGGGGCCAGAACCCGTATCATCGTGGCCGGTAGGGTACGCATCTATAGATCACCTCTTTTAGCGGAGACTGGTGACGAGCGTACCCTACTCCTTCCGCCCGCAAATGGCTAAAGTCCAGCTTAGTTCAAGCTCTGGAATAAGTCGCTGGAACTTATCCGATGCCGCGTTGATCGCATCTAGATCCACAGACAGTTGCTGCTCAAGTCCAGCATGGCTGATCTGAACAGCATATTGAAGCGACATTCGATTAACTCTGAGAAGCTCCAAATAGACTCCACGTTTTTCATTCCTAATGGTCAGAGCTGTCTGTTCGCGTAGCTTGATCAATTCCATCTGGCGATTGTGTTTGTTCGACAACAAAACACCCAACAACGTCGCCGCAGCCACAGTCAATGCAGTGATAAGCGTTACCATTGTAAGAAATTATATATGATGTCATATTGTTATCCGACGTGATTCTCGACGCATAAGAATTTAGCCGTTCATTCAAACAAGGTGGCCTGCGCCTCGCGCTCGAATACTTGTCCATCGTATTCGAGTATGAGGCCGCTCACTTCTTCGTCCAAAAACTTTTGTTTGTCCGCGTTTGTCGGATCGTCGCAGAGAGAGTCGAAGAGGCGGTTCACTTTCGTGATTTCGTTGTCGGTCAATAATCTCGGGTCGAGGATTGGCAGCTTGTCTAGTTCGCGCGGCTCCAGTTTGACCGTGTCTCCTCCGTAGCTTCGTCCTATGAGGTGGAGGTGGCTTTTGATCCCGGTCGAGTTGAGGATGGCGGTCATGGCTTTGACCTTGCGCGGATCGCATGAGATGCCTTCGTCGGGATATACGAGAAGAAAGACGTTCAAAGCCTGCGCGCCGGAAACATTGTGTATGAAGCGGGTATTGCCACGGCTGAGATAAGTGAACAGGATCGGGGGCGGCTCCCTCCTCTCGACCATGTACCATTTGCCTTTCTTCAACTTCAGCAAACTGCGCTCGTGCAACTTTTGCCTCTCCCCCGACTCGATATAGTCTCGAACTTCTTTCGGGGCATCCTCCCTCCGGCCCCGGCAAGTGAAGAGCCAGACTTTACGGCCGTCATCGCCGAGCCGCCCCATGTCGGCGAGGTCGAGTTTGTAGTTTTGAACGGTTCTCGTCTGAGTCACCACCGGAACGAGATAGTCTTCCGGGATGTTGTGTATTTGCGCTTCTTCGCGCGACAGGCAAAAGTAGCCGTTGGCTCCGGTCGCCACCCCGCGAACTATTTTCGCCATCGAGCCGAGTGGAGGAAGCGCGTTCGCGGGCGCGGCCATCCGACGCGAATTCGACCATTTCGCGGAAGTGTCCATCAAAAACTTCAGCACGAACTTAACCGTGCCCCATTCGGCTCGCAGATCCTCGCCGGACTCGATGACTTGCAAAAGAACCTCCGTCCCGGGCCATGAAGATACCTCGATCAAGGCCGTCATCGGGGTCTCTGTGTTTTTCTCCGCGAGGGTGATGCAGCCGGCGGTGTCCACTCCGTCGAAGACGTTGTGGGACTTGTCGAAGGATATGATCGCCTTCGGCATGGCGTTTTGGCGCAATATCTTCTTGAATTGCGTCGAATACGAAGCCTCATAAAGCTCCGATGGCGTTATGAAGGAGATCCGCCCCCCCTCTCTGACCGAGGATATGGCCCGAACGAAGAAATACACAAACAGGCTTGCGAACCCGCTGAGACGAACGCCGAATTCGGCGAGCGCACGCTCTATGAACATCTTCTTCGACTCGTCGGGAATGAGATGATGCCGAGTGTACGGGGGATTGCAAACCACGGCGTCGAATTGCTCTATCGGCGAGGTGAGGAAATCGGAAAGCCGGAGATCGAGTTCCATGTCGGTGCGGTCTGCGAGCGTGGCGTTCGCATGGGCGATCATGAACACGATGGGACTTATTTCGTGCGCTCGCACATGAAATCGCCCGTCGTCCGATGATGCCCGGTGTGCGCCATTTTCTCCGAGAGCATGGATGAGGCGCCCGGATCCCACGGCGGGGTCGATGATCCTCGGCCCGGCTCCCATAGCCCATGCGCCCATCAACTCGGCGATGGGCGCGGGCGTCCAATATTGTCCGAGCGTGCGCCGCGCATCCTGCGGCGTAATGCCTTCATACACTCGCCCAAGCACGTCCTCCGGAAACGCCTCCTTGAGTTCGACGATGAAAGCGTCAAGCTCCGCGTCCGAGTAACGTGCGCCAGCGCGACCCAATAAACCACCGAACGGAAACTCTCCCGGATCCACCATTTCAGCGAACCCATCATGCCCCATACGCCCGAGCAAAGCCCCAAGCAACTCGGCGAAAGACACCTGCCGCGCAAGCACCTTCCGCAATTCCGTCTTTCCTTTCGACAAGCCAAACCGCTCCGCCCACTCCATGAGCTCGGGCGAAATGACTTCCAATTCTTCGTAAAAGAACGCCGAAGAAACATCGAGCCTCTCCGACAAACTCACATCCGCGCCAACATCCAAAGTCATGGCGGCATCATACCATTAATGAACTCATGTTTACCGATTTGGGAAAATCATCTTATAATGCAAATATTCCTTGTATGATTCCGGATCGCGGTTCACTGAACATCCAACGTCGTCGGCTGGGATTCCGGCTGGAAGAGGCTCGCAAGGCGAAGGGGATGACGTTGTCCGAGGCGGGTCGGCTCCTCGGGAAGCCGCACACGTGGGTATGGAAGATCGAGGCTGGCGAAAGGCGCGTGGACGCGGTGGAGCTTTGGCACATTTGCCGGGCATATGATCTGGATTTCGAGGGTTTTTTAAGGGAGGTCGTGGATGGCTAAACCGACGCGCCCGCCCACGTTCCGCGGCTCCGACTTCGCCATGAGGTACGCGCAAGGACAATGGTCGGAGGAGCGCATCATGGAATCCGTGAACGCATCGGATTCTTATCGCGCGCTTCCATACGGACGTTCACAAGTCGGGCCGGAGAACAAAGAAGAGATCCCCGAGTATTGGGAAAAGTACATACGGGCCGAGAGCGTCGGCAAACGTCCGGACATCCTCATTGTGCGCCGCGAGGATTTCGAGCGGCTATCCGACCGCCTCCCGGAAGACGCCACTCTCGCCACCGACGAGGAGTTGGCTCCATTTCTTGATGTCGCGGTTTGCGCCATCGAAGCGGAAAACAGTTTGTGGGTGGCGGAGAAGATGCCGGATTATGGAGCCGAGCGCATCACGAGGAAGGATTTCAAAGCTCCCACGGTCATAGTCAAGGAGCAAGACGCGCCCGAGCTTATGGCGTGGCAAGAACACCATCGAATCCCTGTTTGCGTCGTTCAGGTTTTTTACGACCGGGGATACATCATTCGCCTGGATGAAATTATGGAGGCTGTGGATGAGATCGAAGCCATACAAAGAGGCGAAAGGTCTGAAAGCTCGAGCATCGCGGAACTGGATGAAAAAGAAAACAAGAAAAAGGCCGCCCGGTTCCAGAAGGATCGCGGAGTCTTCATAACGGAGCAGAGCTACGCCGACAGCCGAACCGGAACTTCATCTAAGAAGATCATTTACCGCGCACATTACAGCGCGGCCCGAGAGTTCGGAGTCCTGGATCCGAACAACCCGCCCGTCGCCCAGCCACGAGTAATGTTCGAAGGCAACGGCAAAATAATGGCTTACGTCCACTTCGAAGGCGGCGTCCTCACTATCAGCGCGGAAGCATTGGATATGTTCACGGAATTGTCCGCCCGACGACTTTGACCGGAAAGACACATGGCCTTCGCCATCTCCGACGAGGAACTCGAAGAGGGATACCGCCTCATATGCATCGGGAGTCCATTGTCGGATGTGGTTTTGGATGCGTGACCTTTTTTCAGAGAAGGCTTTGCAGCCAGCCCCATCCGACGTATAAAGCCGCGCTCGCGGCTGAAACGGTCGCCACGACCCACGGCCACACCCTTCGTCGCGCGCCGTGTCCTCTCGACTGTATCCTCCGGGCGACCCGGTGGGCGTCCCATATCGCCCATACCCACACTATCGCGAGCGGAACCCAGCCGATGAGGATGGCGGTCAGCGCGAGGTTTATGAGTTGCATGGCGATGAAGACGATGCCTTTGAGGAATTGCCCGTTGTAGATCTGGCCGACCCCCGAGAACACGAGGCTGAGAACCGCCGCAAGCCCCGGGCTATGCTCCGGCGCGCCACTCACGTCCGAGGGGAACTTTCGCGGGAGACGTTCGCGATGCTCTTCCCTCTCGACAGGAGCGGGGGGTTCTTTGACCCTTCCTTTGGCGGGGGGAAGCCCGTCCCGCGCCCGTTCGAGGTCTTCTATGAGTTCGGCGGCATTCGCGTGGCGATGTTCGGGGTCTTTGGCGAGAAGCCGCATGACGAGGGCGTTCGTCCCCTCCGGCACGTCCGGGTTCATCGTTCTCGGAGGGACGGGCGTCTCGTTGACGTGCTTCGTCGAGACGGAGATGGGATTGTCGGCGACGAAGGGCGGCTCCCCGGTGAGCATCTCGTAGAGGACGACGCCGAGCGAATAAAGGTCGCTCCTCGGGGCGGCCCCCTCTCCCATCGCCTGCTCGGGGGACATGTACGAGGCGGTGCCGAGGACGGCCCCCGTCTGCGAGAGCGTGTTCGAGGCGGCAAGGCGGGCGATGCCGAAGTCCGCGACCTTCACGTCGCCCCGCTCGGTGACGAGGACGTTTTGCGGCTTTATGTCGCGGTGGACGAGGCCGTGCCCGTGGGCTTCCTCGAGTGCTTCGGCGACTTCGATCGCCACCCCGACGGACGCGCGGTGGTCGAGCTTCCCGCGCTCCTCGATCCTCTCCTTGAGCGTGCCGCCGGGGAGATATTCCATCGCGATGTAATATTCACCGTCCTCGGCGCAGCCCTGATCATAGACCGGGACGATGTTCGGGTGGGAGAGAGCCGCCGCGCTCCTCGCCTCGCGCTTGAAACGCTCGACGAACTCCTCGTCGCCCGCGCAATGCGGCGCCATGACCTTCAAAGCTACATCCCGGTCGAGGATAATGTCGCGGGCGAGGCACACATCGGCCATGCCTCCGCTCCCCAAAGCCTCGACGACCCGGTACCGATTGTCAACGAGCGTGCGCTGCATGGTGCGTATGTACCCCGAGGGCGCGATGAATTAACGGACGCCCACTCCTCGAAAGCCGCGAAAACAGAACCCCGGAAAGACGAGCGCGACCCCCGCCCCTTCTATCCCCCCAAAAACCCGGACAACATCCGCCGGAACTCCTCCGGCTTTTCAACGTGCGGCGAATGGCCGCAGTCTTCGAGGACTTCCTCCCGGTAGTTTCCGCCGTTCGCTTTGTACGCTTCGAGGACGGCGCGGGTTTGGGAGACCATCGGCTGCGGCGGGAACACTTCCTCGCCCGGCCATTCGGGGACGAAGCCGAGCCGTCCGAGGGTGCCGAAGTCGAGGAAGGACGCATCGGAGACAATTTGGTCGTCCGCGCCGCGCACCCATAAAACGTCGGGTTTCGGATGTATTCCGGCGAAGGCGGAGAGGTCGCAGTATTTCGGGGAAATGGCATTGTTCATGCCCTTCGCGCCCGGAGCGACGGTCGGCCAGTTTTCGGAAGCCGTCATGTCTCCGGGATAGTTTCCGTCCACCACCTTCGTACTGAGAACGGAGGTGAGGCATGCTTCTTCGCGCTCCGGTTCGGCTCGGAAAGGCGGCTTGAAATAGAAGGCGTTCATGACGTTTCTCGGGGAGTTCGCGTCTTCGTCGGAGCGGTCGCCTTCGGAGAGGCGTTTCACGAAGTCCGGGTTCGCCGTTCCGCCGCCGGAACCCGCGAAATCCGGGTGGCATGGCGTTCCACTTATATCCTTCGTTCCACCGAATCCGTATGGCGACATCGGGGCGATGAGGGTGATGGAGGCAACCGAATCCGGGTAGTCCATCGCATACCTCATGGTGACGCTCCCACCCGCCGACCATCCGACGAGATGGACTTTGCCGAGGCCGAGAGCTTCGATGAACGCCCGCAAATCCTCGGAGAAATCCCCCACCCCCTTCGTCGCGTCGAGCGGCTTCGTCTCCGAGTCGCCGAAGCCGCGCATGTCGGGGGCGAGGGCGCGGTATTTATCATCCATCGCGGCCATCGTCTCCTCGAAAAAGCGCGAAGACGAGGCGTTTCCGTGGAGGAGGATGACGGCCTCCGCGTCCTCCGGGCCGCTCGAAAGAAAGTGTGTTTCGAGGCGGGGGGTCGCCACCGACTCCGAGGTGATTCCGTCCATAAGTTCCGAGTCTCCCATGAAGCTCCCTTGTGGTTTGGTTTCCGGGGGAATTGTGGACGAAGTTCGGCTTCACGGTCAAGCTCGAAGAAATAGCTCGAAAGATGTAAAGAAAAAATGTGGCGCGGAGGCAGTAGGGGATGATACTATAAGCACAGGTGTTGGAAATCGGGTAGGAGGAAAGAGTCCAATGGACCGTTAGCTCGATAACCTTTCGCGGATGATGACAAAGTCTGCGGACCGGGTCGGCGATTCGACCGTCACCACTTTGGTGCGAGCGGATCCCCGGCTCGGATATTTTTTGCCCTTCCCCACCCGAACGTCCCCGTTAATGTAAAATTCATGTTTGTGAGTCGAGCGGAACCACATTCGTCCCTCCGAGCCGTGGCGTACGTGATCGCCGCTTTTTCAATGCTCGCCGTCTTCCTCATCGGGTGCGGACGCGAACCCGTCGAGGAGGACGAAAAAAGGAACCCCGTCGCCGACAAGCCGAACATCATACTCGTCATGACCGACGATCAAGACGTGGAATCCGCGAAGCACATGCCCCATCTCGAATCACTCATCGCCGAGCGCGGCACGACCTTCGAGAACGCATTCGTGACGGACGCGCTTTGCTGCCCGAGCCGAGCCACTATTTTGCGCGGCCAGTATTCTCACAACCACGGCATCGTCGGAAACGAGTGGCCGAATGGCGGCTTCCGAAAGTTCCGAACCTCGGGAGCGGAGAGTGCGACCATCGCCACGCGCATGAAATCCGCCGGATACCGGACGGCGTACTTCGGGAAATATTTGAACGGGTACCGACACAAACACGTCCCGCCCGGTTGGGACGAATGGCGAGCCGTCGCGGGAAATTATCTGAGCGACTTCCTCAGCGAGAACGGAGAGTTCGAATATTACGACCCCGAAAAGACGCACGACACCGACGTTCTCGCCGACAAAGCGGTCGGGTATGTGGATGATGCGTCATCGAAAGACCCGCCTTTCTTCGCGGTGATCGCACCTCGGGCGCCGCACGATCCGGCGATACCCGCGCCGCGACACGAGGGGGATTTCGAGGGCGAGCCACTTCCGAGACCCCCTTCTTTCAACGAGGGGGATGTGTCGGACAAGCCGGCGTGGATCCGCGCCCGCCAAAACCTCTCCCCGGAAACCATCGCATACCTCGAAGCACTCCACGAAAACCGCCTCGAATCCCTCCAAAGCGTGGACGAGATCTTCCCCCGCCTCATCGAAACCCTCCGCGAAAACAAAGCCCTCGAAAACACATACATCGTCTTCACCTCGGACAATGGATACCACATGGGACCCCATCGTCTCCCCGCCGGAAAATGGACACCATACGAAGAAGACATCCGCGTACCGCTCGTCATCCGCGGCCCCGGAGTACCCGAGGGGCGGAAGATCGAAGAATTCGCATTAAACAACGATTTCGCCCCCACCTTCGCCGATCTCGCCGAAGCGAAGCCGAGTCCGATGCACGACGGAAGTTCTCTCGCCCCCCTCCTCGACGAGACCCCTCCCGCAAACTGGCGAACCGCCTTCCTCGTCGAAGAAGCCGAAAAAGAAGGCGCCCGGAGGCCGGAACTCACGGCCATCCGGACGAAAAGCTCCATATACATCGAGTACGCGAGCGGCGAGCGCGAATTCTACGACCTCGAACGAGACCCGTTCCAGCTAGAAAACAAATACGAAACCGCCGACCCCGACGTTCTCCGGCGAATGGAAAACCGCCTCGAAGAACTCCGAAACTGCGAAGGTGAAGATTGCCGAATAGCCGAAGGCTTTTGAAGTTCCCCGCTATTTGAAGCGGTATTGACGGTACATGTTCGCCGACTCGTCCACGTCGGCCTCGGTGACGTGGCTCCGCCCCCGGCTCTTCACCCGGTCTTCGATCCTTTTCCTTATGAAACGGCGCATGAGAAACGGGCTTCGTTTTATGCGGCGGTCGGCTTCGGGATCCCA